>NZ_JBXEJO010000087.1:0-40622 GCF_056837965.1 Bradyrhizobium ferriligni | reverse complement strand
AACGGCGGCGGCGGTGGTGGCGGCGGCTTCGGCGGCCAGGACTATTACGGCTACCACGGCAATGGCGGCAGCGGTTACAGCGAGGCGGGCTCCGACACCCAGCATCCCTCGACCGGGGCGCAGACCGCGGGCGGCACACCGGCGACGATCGAAGGTGCGGCGGGCGGCGGACAGGGCGCCGACAATTACGGCGGCTCAGGCTACGGCGCACATGCCGGCGGTGGCGCGAGCGGCGGCGGTGGTGGCGGCGGTGTCGGTGGCGGCGGCGGCGGCATCGGTGGCGCCAATTCGGTCGGCGGCGGCGCTTCGGGCAACGTCATCGGCTATGGCGGCGCCGGCGGCATGGGCGGCGGTGGCGGCGGCGGCATTTATGGCGGCGGCAATGGTGGTTTCGCCGGCGGTGGCGGCGGCTCCGGCAACGGCAGCGGATACGCGCACACCGGCGGCAATGGCGGCTTCGGCGGCGGTGGCGGCGGTTCGAGCGGCACGCCCGGCACCGGCGGGTTCGGCGCGGGCAGCGGCTCGCTCGCCGGCGGCGGTGGCGGCGGCTTAGGTGCCGGCGGCGACATCTTCGTTCAGCAAGGCGGCACGCTGACCGTGATCGGCGGTACCTTGATGGATGCGACCGAGACCGGCGGCGCCGGCGCCAATGGTGCGGGCAACGGCTCCGCCTATGGCGACATCTTCATCCAGGGCACGATGGTCGTCACGCCGACGCATACCATCTCCTCCCCCTTCGCCGGCGGGCCGACGATATCCACGACGCTCACGATCGCTGACACGATCGCTGACGAACGTGGCATCAGCGGCAGCGGCACGACCGGCAGGCTCGTCGTCTCCGGCGGCGGCACGCTGACGCTGACCGGTGCGAGCAGCTATGTCGGCGGCACCCAGATCGACAGTGGCAATACCCTCTCGATCACGGCCGACAACAACATCGGTGGCTCGGCCGGCACGCTGATCCTCAATGGCGGCACACTGACCACGACCGGCGGCTACACTTTTACGCACGACATTCAGCTCACCGCCAATGGCGGCACCTTCGACATCTCGTCCGGCACGATCACGGACTCCGGCTCGATCAGCGGCTCCGGTACGTTCATGCTGTCCGGCGCCGGCACGTTGCAGCTCGGGATGGGACAGCTCGCCGGGCTGACCGGGACGTTCGGTCTGAGCAGCGCGCATCTGTCGCTGACATCGAGCGGCACTTTCGACGACACGCTCTCGGTCAGCGGCAATTCGATCCTGTCGATCGCGAACGGCAAGACCGTCTCCGACACGGCCCTCGTCACCGGCAGCGGCAATCTCGGCCTCGACGGCGGCGGTACGCTCGTGCTTGGCCATGCCGCCAATAACTACGGCAGCACGACGATCTATTCGGGCACGGTGTGGCTCACCGCGGCCGGCGCCGCCGGAACCGGCAACATCTCGTTCACGACCGGCATCGCCGGCACGCTGAAGATCGACAACGCCGCCCTGAGCGGCAATGCGTTCACCAACACGATCGCGAACTTCAATCCCGGACAGTTCATCGACCTGACCGGGCTGCAGTACAACACCCAGAATCCGTCGCTCAACACGGTCAGCCTGTCCGGCAACACGCTCTCGATCTCGAACGGCACCACGACCGATACGCTGACCCTTGCCGGCGTCGGCGCCGGGACCAGTTTTCAGCTCTCGCAGGATGCCAACGGCGGAACGATCGTGCAGGTCGTCTCGACGCGCGTCTTCAATGTCTCCAACGTCGCCGAGCTCAACGCGGCCATCCTGCAGATGGATTCCGGCGGGCAGAACGCCGCGCCGAATGCCAACTACACAATCAACATCACGGCGAACTTCAGCCTGACGTCGGAGCTGTACGCGCTCAATCTCTTGAGCGGATCGAGCGTCACGATCAACGGCAGCGACGGCCACGGCGGCACGCATACGATCGACGGTCTCAACGCCCAGCGTGGCTTCTTCGTCTATACGGGTAGCGTCAATCTCGAGAACCTGACCATCCAGAACACGGTGGCCGCCGGCGGCGGCGTCGTCCGCGGCGGTGGCGGCGGTGGCGCCGGGCTCGGCGGCGCGCTGTTCATCTCGTCGAACGGCAGCGCCACGATCGACAATGTCACCTTCCACAATAGCGCGGCGATCGGCGGCAACGGCGGTGCCGGCGGCACTGGCAGTATCAGCTCCGGCTACGGCTACGGCGGCGGCGGCGGGATGGGCGGACGCGGCGGAAGTAGCGGCGGCGGGGGGATCGGCCTCGGCGCTCAGGGCGCGGACAGTGATCTCTTTAGAAGCGGTTCGCCCGGCATTATCCCCAACACCGCTGGGGGCGGCAAAGGGAGCGACGGTTACCTGGTCTCGATCGGGGGCGGGACCGAGCTTTACTGGTATGGCGGAGCAGGCGGCGCCAACGGTGGAGGCGGCGGCGCGGCTGGGTGGATCGGCAGCGGCGTCCGCGCACCCTACGGTCCGGGTGGCGGTGTCGGCGGCGGCAACGGGGCTGATGGCGGCAATGGCGGCTTCGGCGGCGGCGGCGGCGATGGCGGCAACGGCGGCTTCGGTGGTGGCGGCGGCTACAATGGCGACGGTGGCTTCGGTGGCGGCGGTGGCATCGGCGGTGTCGGCGGCTTCGGCGGCGGCAATGGCGGCACCAATGGCAACGGCGCGCCGGGCGGCGGTGGCGGCCTTGGCGCGGGCGGCGACGTTTTCGTCCAGCAAGGCGGTTCGCTGACCATTAAGAGCGGCTCGCTGTCGAATGATTCCGGCTTCAGCGCCGTCAAGGGCGGCACCAACGGCATCGGCCAGGCCAGCGGCTCGGGTTTCGGCTCCGGCATTTTCATCCAGGGCAACAACGATCTCAGCTTCGCGCCCGGCAGCGGCCAGACGCTGACTGTCGCCAACGACATCGCGGACCAGAGCGGCAATGGCGGCACCGGTGCCAATGCGGGCGTCGGCGGGCTTGCGATCAGCGGCGGCGGCACCGTCGTCCTCGGCGGCAACAACACCTACACCGGCAACACCACGGTCAGCGGCGCCGGCACCCGGGTGTCGATCTCCGCCAACGTCAATCTCGGCGCGGTCACCAACGTGCTGAAGCTCGGCGACGGTACCGGCATCAGCTTCACCGACGGTTTCACGCAGACCCGCAACATTACCGTCGCCGGCGATCCGGTCTTCAATGTCGCGGCCGGCGAGACCGTCACCCAGAGCGGCGTCATCTCCGATGGCGCGACGCCAGGCGATGTCGAGGTAACCGGCGGCGGCCGGCTGGTGCTGTCCGCGCACAACACCTATTCGGGCGGTACCGTCATCAAGGGCTCGATCCTCGAGCTGGCGGCGAACGGCGCGGCGGGAACCGGCGCGGTCGCCTTCACCGACGGCAGCACCGAAAAACTCGTGCTCGATGCCGCGGCATTCTCCGGCTCCTCGTTCAGCACGTCGATCACCGGCTTTGCCGGCGGCGACACCATCGACTTCGGCAACATCGGCTATGACGCCGCGGCAACGCTGTCCTATGCGAACGGCGTGTTGCTGGTGAAGAGCGGCAGCGGCACGACGCTCGCCTCGCTGAACCTGAGTTTTGGCACCGGCGCCTCGGCCGGCTCGCTGCTTCTTGGTTCCGATGGCTCGGCGACGCCGCATCTGGAAATCCGGTCGCAGGCAAGCATCGCCTCGGTCACGGCTGACACCACCGATCACCTCACGATCCTGAACGCCGGCAAGGTCGTGACCATCACCGTCAACTTCAGCAACACGGTGAGCGTGACCGGCACGCCCGAACTGCTGCTCAACGACGGCAAGGCCGCGACCTATCTCAGCGGCAGCGGCTCGCAGGCGCTGGTGTTCAGCTACACGGTGCAGGACGGCGACAGCACGTCTGATCTACAGGTGCAGAGCCTCTCGCTCAATGGCGGCACGATCAGGGATCCCGGCGGCCAGGACGCCGACGTGACCCACGCGGCGATCGATTTGCATCTCGTGATCGACGCGATCGCGCCGACCGTGTCGGTCGCGGCGAGCTCGACCGCGCTGCTGGCCGGGCAGACCTCGACCGTCACCTTCACCTTCTCCGAGGCGGTCACTGGCTTCGCGCTGATGGACACGACGGTGAGCGGCGGCGCGCTCAGCAACCTCGCGCATGTCGGCGTCAACGCCGCGCACCAGGACATCTACACGGCAACCTTCACACCCGATGTGACCAACACCGAGGCAGGCTCGGTGCAAGTCAACGCATCGAGTTATACCGACAGCGCCGGAAACGCCGGCGCGGCAAGCAACGCGATCACTTTCACCGGCGATACCAAGGCGCCGACGGTGGCGGTTGCAGCCGATCACACCACGCTGACTGCCGGCGATAGCGCGGTTGTCACGTTCACCTTCTCCGAGGCCGTCAGCGGCTTTGGATTGGGTGATGTCACCGTCCAGGGCGGTACGCTGGACAATCTCACCCATGTCGGCGTCGATGGCGCCGGCCACGACGTCTACACCGCGACCTTCACGCCCGATGTGACCAACACCGAGGCAGGCTCGGTGCAGGTCAATGCATCGAGCTATAGCGATACGGCCGGCAATTCCGGCTCGTCGAGCAACACGATCAGCTTCAGCGGCGACACCAAGGCGCCGACCGTGTCGGTTTCAGCTGACCATGGCACGCTGCTCGCCGGTCAGACCGCGGTCGTGACCTTCACCTTCTCCGAGGCCGTCGCGGGCTTCGCGCTCGGCGACGTCAGCGTCAGCGGCGGCGTGCTGGGCAGCCTTGTCCATGTCGGCGTCGACGGCGCCGGCCAGGACATCTACACCGCCAGCTTCACGCCCGACGTGACCAACGCCGAGGCAGGCTCGGTGCAGGTCAACGCATCGAGTTACAGCGATACGGCCGGCAACGCTGGCGCCGCCAGCAACGTCATCAACTTCACCGGTGACACGCAGGCGCCGACGGTCTCCGTCACGCTCAATCCCGACATGGTGCTGGCCGGCGACCTCTCGGTCGCGACCTTCACCTTCTCGGAGGCCGTGTCGGGCTTCGCCCTTGGCGACATCACCGTCCATGGCGGCGCGCTGAGCAATCTCGTGCATGTCGGGCTCAACGGCGCTGGGCAGGACGTCTACACCGCGACCTTCACGCCCGATGTCAGCGACACCGAGACCGGCTCGGTGAAGGTGAATGCGTCCGGTTACAGCGATGTGGCCGGCAATGCCGGCGCGGCAAGCAACACCGCCCCGATCGGCGGCGATACGCTGGCGCCGACGGTGTCGATCGCGGCTGACCGTAACGCGCTGCTGGCGGGTCAGACCGCGCTGGTGACGTTCACTTTCTCCGAACAAATTGCGAGCTTCGCGCTCGGTGACGTCACGGTGCATGGCGGGGCGTTGGGCAATCTGGTCCATGTCGGCGTCAATGCATCGGGCCAGGACGTCTACACGGCAATTTTCACGCCGGATGAAAGCAACACTGAAGCGGGCTCGGTGCAGGTCACCGCCGCGAGCTATGCGGATATTGCCGGCAATACCGGTGCGGCGAGCGGCACGATCAATTTCACCGGCGATACCAAGGCGCCGACGGTGTCGGTTGCCGCGAGCCCGAGCACGGTGCTTTCGGGCCAGACTTCGGTTGTCACCTTCACCTTCTCCGAGCAGGTCGCGGGCTTTGCGCTCAGCGATACCGTCGTCGCCGGCGGCACGGTGACCAATCTGGTCCATGTCGGGCTCAACATGTCGGGGCAGGACGTCTACACCGCGACCTTCGCGCCAGATATCAACGACGTCGTGGCGGGCTCGATCCGGGTCACCGCCGCGAGCTATGCCGACGTATCAGGCAATACCGGCGCGGCAAGCAATACCGCGACGATCGGCGGCGACACGCATCCGCCGACGGTATCGGTGGTGGCCGATCACACCCTGCTGCACGCCGGCGACGCCGCGCTGATGACGTTCACCTTCTCCGAGGCGGTCGCAGGCTTCGGGCTTGGCGACGTCACCGTCCATGGCGGCCTGCTGGGTAGCCTCGTCCATGTCGGCATCAACGGCGCAGGCCACGATATCTACACCGCGACCTTCACGGCCGATGTAACCGACCACCTGTCGGCCGATCTTTCGGTTGCCGGGGCGAGCTACACCGACATCGCCGGCAATGCCGGCGGAGCAAGCAACGCGATCGGCTTCACCGGCGACACCAAGGCGCCATCGGCGCCGACACTAATGCTGCACCGGGACACCGGCGTCTCCAGCACCGACCACATCACCAGCAATCCGTTGATCGATTACACCAAGTTCGATGCGGCCGACACGCTGCGCTACAAGGCCGACGGCGCGTCGGGCTTCTCGACGACGGCGCCGGTCTTTACGACCGACGGCGTGCACTCCGTGACGGTGCAGGAGGTCGACGCCGCCGGCAATGTCGGCGCGTCGTCGAGCCTGACCTTCACGCTCGACACCACGGCGCCTCATCTCACTGGAATCACGGCGACGCCCTCCGGCGGCGTCGCGACGCCGGGTTCGCTGGTGCAACTGACGGTCGGCTTCAACGAGGCGGTTCACGTCAATGGCGGCACGCCGAGCCTGACGCTGAACGATGGCGGCACCGCAATCTACGACGCCGCGGCAACGGCGCTGCTCGGCGATTCCTCGAAGCTGGTGTTCGATCACATCGTGTCGTCGACCGATCGCGCCGGCTCGCTGGCTGTGACCGGCTTCGCCGCCAATGGCGCCGATGTCGTCGACCTGGCCGGCAATGCAGCCTCGCTTTCGGCGGTGTCCGCCGTCTTCGACGCCCTGCACATCAACGAGACCATCGTGCCGGCCTACACGCTCGGCGCCATTACCCGGCCGGAATTGCATCTGGATCTGGGCGGCCGCATCATCATGGATGCAACGGCATCGGCGTTCGCCGGACATTATGGCACGCAGTACCTGTTCCTCGGCCTGCCGGCGGGAACGCCCCATCAGACCGTTCCCGACTTTCATCTCTGATCGCAGCGCGGCTGGAAGCTCCGGCGCGGCGTCTCATTCCGCTTAGCGGAAAACAGATTGCTGCCGCTGCGGCTTGCTGCAGTACAGGCCATGCGGCATGATCCGGCCCTCGAAACGGACCTGACGGAACGAGGTCCGCGCTGCAAGGGAGGATTTGAATGAGACGAGTTTTGGCCGGCGTGTTGGCCTGTGCGTTTGCGATCTCGGCGAATGCGTCGCTGGCGCAGGACAAGCCTCCGCTGAAGCTCGGCGGCATCCTCGATATGTCGAGCCTCTATGCCGACATCACCGGCTCGGGCAGCGAAACCGCCGCCAAGATGGCGGTGGAGGATTTCGGCGGCGAGGTGCTCGGCCGCAAGGTCGAGATCGTGGTCGGCGACCACCTCAACAAGGCAGACCTCTCCGCCAACATCGCCCGCGACATGATCGACAATCAGGGCGTCGAGATGATCTTCGACGTCGCGGCATCCGCGACCGCGCTCGCCGCTGCCGAGATCGCCAAGGCGCGCAACAAGATCATCATGTTCAACGGTCCGGGTTCGATCCGCCTGTCCAACGAGGCCTGCGGCCCCTATACCGTGCACTACGTGTTCGACACCTTCGCGCAGGCCAATGTGACCGGCCTTGCCGCGGTGAAATCCGGTCTCGATACCTGGTTCTTCCTCACCGCGGACTACGCGTTCGGCCAGGACCTGGAAAAGGATACCAGCAATGTCGTGGTGAAGTCGGGCGGCAAGGTGCTCGGCAGCGTGCGGCATCCGATCAACACCTCGGATTTCTCGTCCTTCCTGCTGCAGGCGCAGGCCTCCAAGGCCAAGGTGATCGGCCTTGCCAATGCCGGCGGCGACACCATCAACGCGATCAAGCAGGCGGCGGAATTCGGCCTCACCAAGAGCGGTCAGAAACTGTCGCCGCTATTGGCCTTCGTCACCGACATCGACAGCGTCGGGCTCGATACCGCGCAGGGCCTGTTGCTGGCGGAAGCCTTCTACTGGGATCTCAACGACGACAGCCGCGCCTTCACGAAGCGCTTCATGGAGCGCACCAAGCGGGTGCCGACTTCGGCACAGGCCGGCGTCTATTCCTCGGTGACGCACTATCTCAAGGCAGTGAAGGCCGCCGGCACCACCGATGCGGCCGCCGTCATGAAGGTGATGAAGGAGACCCCGATCAACGACATGTTCACCAAGAACGGCAAGATCCGCGAGGACGGCCGCATGGTGCACGACATGTATTTGTTCGAGGTCAAGAAGCCGTCGGAATCGAAGGGCCGCTGGGACGACTACAAGCTGGTGGCGACCGTACCGGGCGATCAGGCCTTCCAGCCGCTGTCGGAGTCGCGCTGCCCGCTGGTGAAGAAATAACGCTGCGACAACCAACAACAACGAAAGGCAAAACGCCATGAGCGATAATCAGATGGTCCTCCAATCCCTCGACAAGGGCCTGCTCACCATCACAATGAACCGCCCCGATCGGCGCAACGCGCTCAATCCCGACATGACGCGCGGCCTCGTCGAGGCGGCGCGGCGCGCGCAGGACGATACCGAGGTGCGCGCCGTGCTGATCCGGGGCGCCGGCGGCACCTTCTGCGTCGGCGGCGACGTCAAGTCGATGGCGGAAGGCCGCGCACCGCTGCCGTTCGAGGCCAAGATGGCCAATCTGCGCCGCGGCATGGAGGTCTCGCGCATCCTGCACCAGATGCCGAAGCCGGTGGTGGCGCAGCTCGACGGCGCGGCGGCCGGCGCCGGCCTCTCGATCGCGCTGTCCTGCGACCTCCGCGTTGCCAGCGCCTCCTGCAAGATCACCACCGCCTTCGCCAAGGTCGGCTTCTCGGGCGATTACGGCGGCACCTATTTCCTGACCAAGATGCTCGGCAGCGCCAAGGCGCGCGAGCTCTACATGATGTCGCCGGTGCTGTCGGCGCAGGAAGCCTACAACCTCGGCATGGTCTCCAAGGTGGTGCCCGATGCCGATGTCGAGGCCGAGGCGCTGGAACTGGCGCGTTCGCTGGCACAGGGCCCGTCGGTGGCGCTCGGCTACATCAAGCGCAACATCAACAATGCCGAGACCATGACGCTGGAAGCCTGCTTCGACGGCGAGGCGATCCACCACACGCGTGCCGGCGAGACCACCGACCACAAGGAAGCGGCCAAGGCCTTCGTCGAGAAGCGCAAGCCCACCTTCCAGGGGCAGTAGACCATGGCCGAGTACATGCGGCTGCGGCAGATCTGCCTGGTGGCGCCGCAGCTTGCGCCTGTCATCGCGGACATCTCCGCGATCATGGGCCTCGATGTCTGCTATCGCGACGGCAATGTCGCGAAATACGGCCTCGAGAATGCGCTGCTGCCGGTCGATACAATCCTGCTCGAAGTCGTGGCGCCGTTCCAGCCGGGGCCGGGCACGGCGGCCGGCCGCTTCATCGAGAAGACCGGCGGCCGCGGCGGCTATATGGCGATCTTCACTTGCGAGGATCCCGACGCGCGCGGCGCCAGGGCCAACGCGATCGGCGTGCGCACCGCCAACGTGATCGCGCACGCGCCGTATCACGGCGTGCAACTGCACCCGCGCGACTGCCGCGCTGCCTTCATCGAGTTCAACCACACCGACGGCAGCGACGACATCCTGGGACCGTACCCGCCGGCCGGCCCGGACTGGCAGAAGTCGATCCGCAAGGACACGACCTTGGCGCTGACTGAAGTGGAGATGCAGAGCCCAGAGCCTGAGGGGTTGGCTGCGCATTGGGGCACGATCATCGGCATTCCCGCCGATGGTACCGTGGTGAAGCTGCCGAACAGCACCTTCCGCTTCGTCAAGGGCGACAGCGAGATCATGAGCGGCTTGACGTTCAAGGTCGCCGACAAGGCGAAGGTGCTGGAAGCGGCGAAGGCGAGAAGCTGTGCGGTGAAGGGCGATGAGTTCCAGCTCTGCGGCGTGACGTTCAAGCTGACGGCGTGATTTCGTAGCCCGGATGCAGCGAAGCGAAATCCGGGACCGCGCTCTTCGCGGATGGAGCGTTCCCGGATTGCGCTGCGCTGCATCCGGGCTACGTGTCTTTTTTTCCCGTCATCCTGAGGAGCGCGCAGCGCGTCTCGAAGGATGCACGGCCCGGCTGGTGGCCGTCCATCCTTCGAGGCTCGCTCCGCTCGCACCTCCAGCGACAAAGGCTTCGACTTTGCGCGGGGATGACGGGAAGGGCGGTTGAGCTAGCGGCGACGATTCAATATCGTCGAGCGCAAGAACAACAATGGAACACGCCCCATGCCGCATCCGCTCGATACCTTCTTCGCCCCAAAAAGCATCGCGCTGATAGGCGCCTCGCGCGATCACGAGAAGATTCCCGGGCGGCTGCTCGCGATGCTGCGCAAGAACGGCTATCCCGGCGCGCTCTATCCGATCAATCCGAACTATAACGAGATCGACGGGCTGAAATGCTTCAAGTCGGTCGCCGAGATCGGCGCGCCGATCGATCTTGCCGTTATCGTCATTCCCGCCCGTGCGGTGCTGCCGGCGCTGGAGCAGTGCGCGGCCGCCGGTGTGAAGAATGCGGTCATCATCTCGTCCGGCTTTGCCGAAGAGGGCGGCGACAGCGCTGACATGCAGGACGCGATCGTGGCGCTGGCGAAGCGGACCGGGATGCGGATCAGTGGGCCCAACGCGGAAGGGTTTTACAGCCAGGCGCAGAAGGTCGCCGCGACCTTCAGCCCGACCGTCGACGTCAAGCCGGAGGCACCCGATCTGGTCGCCGGCAAGCGGCGCATCGGCATTGTCGCGCAGAGCGGCGGCATCGGCTTTGCGATCTATCATCGCGCCAAGGCGCTCGGGGTTGCGCTCAGCTATGTCGTCAGCGCCGGCAATGAGAGCGATCTCGGCGCCGGCGAGTTCCTCGACTACATGGTGCAGGATGCCTCGACCGACGTGATCCTGCTGTTCATCGAGGGTATCCGCGACGTCGACAAGTTCCTGGTGGCGGCCAAGCACGCGGCAGAGCTCAGGAAGCCCGTGATCGTAACTAAAGTGGGCCGCTCCGGCGCCGGCGAGCGCGCGGCGGCCTCGCACACCGCGAGCATGGCGGGCTGGTCGGCGGCCTATGATGCGGTGTTCGCGAAATACGGCTTCATCGTCTCCAACGATCTCGACGAGGCCGTGACGATTGCCGCCGTGTTGACCACCAATCCGCTGCCGAAGGGCGATCGCGTCGCGGTGCTGACGGTGTCCGGCGGCGCCGGCATCTGGGGCGCCGATACCGTCTCGATGCAGGGCCTCCGCGTGCCGGAGCTTTCGGCCGCGATCCAGAGCCAGATCAAGCAATGGATGCCGTCCTATGGCGCGGCCGGAAATCCGGTCGACGTCACCGCGCAGGGCGTTTCCTCCGGCGGACTGCAGAAGAGCATCGAGCTGTTCGACACGTCTGATGAAGTGGACGCGACGCTGGTCGTGCTGTCGCTGTCGAGCGAGACGCGTATGCCGTTCAAGGAAGCCGAGCTGAAGCCGGTGATCGCCGCGCAGCACAAGCCGGTGGTGTTCTACTCCTACACGCTGCCGTCGCAATTCGCGCGGCAGGAGCTTGCCAAGTCGGGCGTGGTGGTGCTGTCGGGGCTGACCCATGTCGGCGTCGCGATGCGGCGGCTGGCCGACTATGCCGCCTTCAGGCCCGCGCCGGAGATCGTGGCATCAGCGTCGCCGGCGCACGATCTCTCCATGCATCTCACGTCGAAGACCTTGTCGGAATATGACAGCAAGGCACTATTGCGCGCGGCCGGGATCGCGTTGCCCGACGAGGTGCTGGTGACGGATCGCGACGGGCTCGACGCCGCGATCGAGCGGACCGGATTTCCCCTTGTCATGAAGATCCAGTCGCCCGCGATCGCGCACAAGAGCGAGGTCGGCGGCGTCCGCGTCAACATCGCCGCCAAGGGCGCGGCGTTCACGGCCTATCGCGACATGCTGGAGACGGTGCAGAAGCAGCGGCCGGGCGCTGAAATCCAGGGCGTGCTGGTCGGGCCGATGGCGAGGCGAGGCGTCGAGATCATCATCGGCACCATGACGGATGCGACCTTCGGGCCGATGGTGATGGTGGGGCTCGGCGGCATCACCACCGAACTGTTCAAGTACGTGGTCTATCGCCCCGCGCCGGTGAGCGTGGCTGAAGCGAGCACGATGCTGGAGATGCTGAAGGCCGCGCCGCTGCTGCACGGCTTCCGCGGCGCGCCGAAGGCGGATGTCACAGCACTGGCGCGGTTGATCTCGCAGATTTCGGTGCTGGCGGCGCAGCACCGAAGCGAGATCGCCGAGATCGAGGTCAATCCGGTGCTGGTGCACCCGGAGGGGCAGGGCGTGACGATCGTCGACGCGCTGGTGGTGCCGAGGGGTTAGCGTACTATCTCCCCACCGTCGTCCCTGCGAAAGCAGGGACCCATAACCACCGAATGGTGTTGGCGGAGCAAGGTAACGCCGCTTGTGCCCTTTCCGCTGGCCGCGGCGTATGGTCCCTGCTTTCGCAGGGACGACCAGGTTGAGAGAGAACGGCCGTTGAGAGAGAAAGGCCTCACCGCCCCTTGAAGTTGGCGACGCGACGTTCGGCCGTCGCCTTGACGCCTTCCTTGAAGTCTTCGGTCGCGCGCAGCTTGGTCTGCTCGGCGAGCTCATGGTTGGTCGCGGCGAGCACGCGGTCGGCGAGGCCGGCGCGCATGGTGGCGCGGGTCGAGACCAGGCCGAGCGGCGAGCATTCGGCGATCTCCTGCGCGAGCTTCATCGCTTCGGCGCGCACCTGGTCCTGCGGCACCAGCACGTTGGCGAGTCCCCAGCGATAGGCCTCTTCGCCGGTGACGCGGCGGCTGGTGTAGAACATCAGCTCGGCATTGTTCTTGCCGATCAGCTCCGGCAGCGTTGCGGTCAGGCCGAAGCCCGGATGGAAGCCGAGCTTGGTGAAGTTGGCCGAGAAGCGTGCCTCGGGGCAGGCGACGCGGAAGTCGGCGGAGACGGCAAGGCCGAGGCCGCCGCCGATCGCGGCGCCATGGATCGCCGCGACGATCGGCTTCTTGTTGCGGAAGATGCGCACCGCCTGGACGTAGAGATGGTTGATCGGCAGGTTGGAAGCCGGATCGCTCTTGGCGCGCTCTTCCTGCTCCTGGCGGGCCGGATCGCCGAAATTGGCGCCGGCGCAGAACGCCTTGCCTTGCGCCGCCAGCACCGAGGCGCGAATCTCGATATTGTTGTCGAACTCCTCCAGCGCGTCGGCGATCTGGTTGATCAGCGCGACGTCGAAGAAGTTCAGCGGGGGTTTTCGGATTTCGATCAGGCCGACATGGCCGTGGGTTTCGACGCCGATATCAGTGTACTTGGTCATGATCTGTCCTCGTTGAATTAGCGCAGGCGAGCCCGCGCGGCTAGCGCAGGCCCAAACCGCGGGCGATGATGCCGCGCAGCACTTCGGTTGTGCCGCCCTGGATCGTCAGCTTGGGCGCGGTCTTGATGGCGAAATCGAGCTGCTTTTCCAGCGTTTCGCGGTTGGTCGCGGTCTCCTCGACGAACGCGGCGAGATCGCGCACCCGATGCGGCAGCTGCTGCTCCCACACCGTGCCGATGTCCTTGACGATGGAAGCTTCGACCACCGGCTCCTTGCCGGCCTGCAGCATGCCCGCGACCGATACCGACATGCGGCGCATTGTGTGGACCTGCGCCACCAGGCGTCCGATGCCCTCGGCGCTGCGGGTGTCCGGGTTCTTGCCGACCGCGCGCACCAGCTCGGTGAGCACGTAATACGTCTCGAGGAAGCGCTCGGGACCACTACGCTCATAGGCGAGCTCCGACGTCGCCTGCTTCCAGGCGCCGTCGACCTCACCCAGCACGTGATCGTCGGGCACGAAGTAGTCGGTGAACACGACTTCGTTGAACTCGAACTGGCCGGTGATCTGGCCGATCGGATTCACCTGAATGCCCGGCTGTTTCATCTTGACGAGGAACTGGGTCAGGCCGTGGCGGCGGTTTTCCTTGGTCGGCGGCGAGGTACGGAAGATCGCGATCATGTAGTCGGCGATGTGCGCCGACGAGGTCCAGATCTTGGTGCCGTTGATGAGATAGCCGCCGTCGGTCTTGGTCGCGCGGGTCTTTGCCGCGAACAGGTCGGAGCCGGAGTTCGGCTCGCTCATTCCGATGGCGAAGCAGACCTCGCCGCGGCAGATCCGCGGCAGGATGTCCATTTTGATGTGCTCGGGGGCGTACTTCAGAAGCACCGGCCCGCTCTGGCGGTCGGCGACGAAGAAGCGCCGGGTCGGCGCGTTCGCCACCCGCATCTCCTCGGTGACGACATAGCGCTCGAGGAACGAGCGTTCCTGGCCGCCATATTTCTTCGGCCAGGTCATGCCGAGCCAGCCCTTGGCGCCGACGCGGCGGGAGAATTCCGGCGCGTCATTGTCCTCGCGGTTCGGCGCGTGGGGATCGAAAGTGCCGGCGGCGATTTCCTCGGCGAGGAAGGCGCGCACCTCCTTGCGGAGCTGCTCGCACTTTTCCGGCAGGCGGATCGGATCGAAACGAAGGGCTGCAGTCATGATGTCCAGTCCTGATCTTTCTGCCTGATCTCAGCGCGAAGCCACCAGCGGCCACAATTCATCGGCGCCACGCTCGGCGACCAGCTTGCCGAGCTCGACCGCCCAGTAGCTCTCCGAGCCGAAATCGTCGCGCCAGGCCAGCGCCCGCAGCGAATAGCGGTGCAGGATGTGCTCGATGGTAAAGCCGATCGCGCCATGCACCTGATGCGCGATGCTGCTGCCCTTCTCCGCCGCTTCCGAGCACCGGATCTTGGCCGCCGCGGCTTCCAGGAACACCGCATCAGTGTCCAGCGACTTGGCGTTCACGATCGTATCCGCTGCCGAGGTCGCGGCGGCGAGTGCCGCGGCGTTTTCGCCGGCGAGCCGGGCGAGGTTGTGCTGCACCGCCTGGAATTTCGAGATCTTCTTCTCGAAGGCGACGCGCTCGTTGGAATAGCGCACGGAGATGTCGAGCATCGCTTCCAGCGCGCCGGCGATCTGCAGGCTGCGCACCACGCCGCCCATCAGCATCAGCGTGGTCTGGTCAAAACCCTTCGGCGCCGGCCTGGTCGTGACCGGCTGCACCTTGTCGAGCGTGACGGTGTCGTTGTGATCGCCGCCAAGCCCGATGCCGGATTCGATCCGGCACTTGGGGGCGTCGACCAGCGCGATCGACACCCCGCCATTGCCAACAGCCAGCACCGCGAAATGCTTTGCGTCCTTCGCAAACGGTACGCCGCGGGCACGGCCGGAGAGGCTGCCGTCGGCGTTGAGCGTCACACGGTCCTTCGGGCTTGCCGGCAGCACGGTCATCTCGCCTTCCGGAGAGTTGATCTTGCCTTGCGTCAGCAACCAGCCGGCCAGCATTGTTTCGGCCAGCGGAACGGCAATCGCATGCCGCCCGGCGACGCTGAGCACGCTAAATCCTTCGGCGAGACTGGCGCCGGAACCGCCGAGATCGTCGGGCACCCAGGACAGCGGCAGGCCGGCTTCGGTCAGCGCCTGCCACAGCGGCGCCTTCCATGCGCCCTGCTTGTCGTGATTGATGGTTTGGGCATCCGCGAGATCGGCGAAAATCTTTTCCGCGGTCTCGGCGACGATGTTCTCACTCTCCGCCACAGCGTTCCTCGTGTTGATTGGCTCGGGCTGGCCGTTCGGCCATGCCCCGCTTGCGATGTTGTCTTGCGCTCAATGATGCGGAAAAGCCATAGCCGTGACAAGCGCTGCCCGCAGGGCCACTTGCGCGGATGGCATGAAGCCGGACGCTTTGCACGAATTCCGCATTGTGAACTTTCGATGGTCCCTGTTTGTATGCCACGCACACGTGCAAACTGGCCGGTGACATCTGTTCAGTCCGCCAGATGAAACTCGATCGCCTTCCGCATCAGGTCGGCGAACTCGGTCTCCTGGGTGACCAGCGCGTCGTTCAATCCGGCCACGCACAGCACCAGCGGTTCGTTCGATTCCGCTGATGGCGGCAGGTTCATGGCGACGGCGCCGGCGCCCGGCGTGACCAGGCCGAGCGAGAAGGCGTGCCCCTTGGCGCGGACTTTCTTCAGCTCCAGCAGCAGCGCCTTGATGTCGACCTGCCGATCGGGCCGGGTCTCGTTCGCGTTGATCAGGCGCACCAGGCGGCGGACCTCCTTGTCCGGATAGGCCGACAGCAGCGCGTAACCCGATGCCGATCGCGCCAGCGGCCGCAGCGTTCCGGCCTTGACATACAGCCGCATCGGCAGCTTGGCCTGAATGATATGGACATACTGCGCGCTGAGCCCGTTGCGCACCGCGAGCATGATGGTCTCGCCGGTCCGCGCGGAGAGCTCTTCCATCAAATTGACCAGGCGCCCTTTCGTGAACAGCGCCGGGCTCAGCCAGTGCCCCAGCATCGAGATCCGCGGCGTCGGGATATAGGTGCGGCGGCTGGTGTCATAGTGGAGATAGCCGAACGCCGTCATCGTTCGCATCAACGCCGAGGTGCTGGACTGCGGGAACTTGAGCGCCGCCGCGACCTCGATCGCGGAAGCGGCGCGCTGGTGTTCCTCGAAGAATTCGAGCACATCGAACACGCGCCGCGCCGACTTGACCGCATTGTCCATCTTCGGCAGGTCGCGCGAGGTGTCGCCGGGGAAATCGGGGCGGTCGAAAGTCCGCGCGCCGGCAGCCGCGCCGGCCTTCGCCAAATCTTTCTTCGCCACCGGCATCGCTATCGTCCCTGCTGCGCCACCCGCCGCTTCAGCCACCAGCCATATTGCTCCGGCCAACTCGTCCACTCCGGATCGCATCCGAGCGCGAGTGCCGTCTGCGCGGGCCAGTTCGGATTCCACAGCAGTTCGCGGCCGAGCGCAATAAGTGTCGCCTTGCCGTCCCGCAAAATGGCTTCGGCGTAGTCCGGTTCGCGGATCAGCCCGACCGCCACCGTCGGCATGCCGACTTCCTTCTGGATGCGCTCGGCGAACGGCACCTGGAAGCCCGGTGTGCGCGACACCAGCGAATTGCCGCGCGGCAATTTCATGCCGCCCGACGAGCAGTCCACCATGTCGATCCCGATCGCCTTCAGCTCGGTCGCAAACGCGATCGAGTCCTCGATCGACCAGCCGATGTCGACGCCGTCGACCGACGAGATGCGGACGAAGGCCGGCAGATGGTCCGGCCATTCCTCGCGCATGATCGCCGCGATCCGCAGCGGCAGGCGCATGCGGTTCTCGCGCGATCCGCCGTACTCGTCGTTGCGGTTGTTGGCCAGTGGCGACAGGAACGAGTGCATCAGATAGCCGTGCGCGCAATGCAGCTCGATGACGTCGTAACCGGCCGACCTGGCGCGGCGAAACGCCTGGCGATAGTCGTCCACCAGGGCGTCGATCTGCTCTGCGGTCATCATCTGCGGTGCCGGCCAGCCGTCGTCGAACGGAATGCCGCTCGAGGCCGCGATCTGCCACGGCCCTTCGCCGCGCGCCTTGATATCGGCCTCACCCAGCGGGTTGCCGCCTTCCCACGGCCGCTGCGACGAGCCCTTCCGGCCGCCATGGGCGATCTGGATCGCGGCCTTGGCGTTGAAGCCGTGGATCAGCGCGGCGAGGGCGGCGTGGTCCGCGATGTGCGTATCGTCCCAGATGCCGAGGCAGCCATGGGTGATGCGCCCCTGGGTGTTCACCGAGCTCTGCTCGACGAACACGAGGCCGGCGCCGCCGGCGGCGAGCTTGCCGATATGTGCGGTGTGCCAATCTGTGGCGCGCCCCTCGCGCGCCGAATAGGTCGCCATCGGCGAGACCATGATCCGGTTTTTCAGTTCGAGGTCGCGCAGTTGCAGCGGGGTAAAGAGCAGCGGCAGCTCGGTCATGCGATCTCCAGCCTTGCTTGTGGTTTCTTGCCTGTGATGTGTGGATTCGTGGGCGATCATTTCTTCAACAGTGGGCAGGTGCTCTCCTCGGGCGTCGCAAACGCCTCCTTGCCCGGGATCACCTGAACCAGCTTCTCGTAGTCCCAGGCGCCCTTCGATTCGGCCGGCGACTTCACCTGCACGAGATACATGTCGTGGATCAGCTGGCCGTCCTCGCGCAGGAATGCGTTGCGGGCGAAGAAATCGTCGATAGGCATGTCCTTCATTTGCGCGATCACCTTGGGGCCGTCGTCGGTGCCGGACTTCTCGACCGCCTTGAGATAGTTCATGACCGCGGAGTAGAGACCGGCCTGCACCATGGTCGGCCGCTTCTTGGTCCTGGCCATGAAGCGCGCGGCAAAGTCGCGGGTCTTGTCGTCGAGATCCCAATAGAAGGCGGTCGCGAGCTGTAGTCCCTGCGCCGCCTGCAGGCCGATCGCGTGGATGTCGCTGGTCTGCATCAGGAAGGCCGCGAGCTTTTGCGTGTGCGCCATCCCGAATTCCTGCGCCTGCCGGATCGAGTTGGCGAGGTCGCCGCCGGTGTTGGCAAAGGCGATCACATCGGCCTTCGAGCTCTGGGCCTGCAGCAGATAGGACGAGAAATCCATGCTGTTGAGCGGATGCCGCACCTCGCCGGCGATGCTGCCGCCGACCTTCTCCACGGTCCTGGCCGCGTCGTTGCGCAGGGCGTGGCCGAAGGCGTAGTCGACCGTGACGAAGTACCAGCTCTTGGCGCCCGATTTGGCCAGCGCCCGAACCGTGCTGTTGGCGAGCGCATAGGTATTGTAGGTCCACTGCACCGAATTCGCCGAGCAGCCCTTTCCGGTCAGATCGGAGGAGCCTGCCGACGACACCAGCATCGCCTTGTTTTTCTGCTTGGTGAGCTCGAGCACGGCGAAAGCGACCGCGGAATTGGCGAAGTCGACGATGACGTCGACATTCTCCTGCTCATACCAGCGCCGCGCGATGCCGGCGCCGATGTCGGCCTTGTTCTGATGGTCGGCATCGACCATTGCGACCGGCTTGCCCAGGACCTTGCCGCCGAAGTCCGCGATCGCCATCCGGACCGCTTCGACCGCGCCGGGGCCGGCAGCGTCGGCGTAGAGGCCGGCCTGATCGGTCAGCACGCCGATCTTCACTGCGTCGTCGGAAATCTGCGCGTGGGATGGCGCGGCGAAGGCGACTGAGAGGATTGCAGCGCTCGCGGCGATCCATCCGTATCTCGATGTCATTGTCCCTGGTTTCCTCTAGTTCGATTGCCTTATGGCGTTGGTCTTGTCTTGCCGCAGGTCGATCATGCCCGGATGCGACTGCGGATCCCTGTCCGCGCCGAGCAGCACGTGTTTCTGGATCTTGTTGGTCGAGGTCAGCGGCAGCTCGGCCACGAAGGCGATCCACGCCGGCAGCTTGAACGCCGCCAGGCGTTCGCGGCAGAAGTGGAAGATGTCTTGCGCGAGCTCGCGTGCAGTGTCGGTGCCGTCGTTGATCACGATGAAGGCCGCAACTTCCTCGTCGCGGATCGGATCGCGCGCGGCGACGACCGCCGCCTGCTTGACCAGAGGCGACGTCGTCAGCACGGCCTCGACCTCCGCCGCCGAGATGTTCTCGCCGGCGCGCCGGACCAGGTGCTTCAGCCGGTCGACGAACACGAAGGCGCCGTCCTCGTGCTGCCAGGCGCTGTCGCCGGTGTGAAACCAGCCGCCGCGCCAGGCCTGCTCGGTGGTCTCGGGGTCCTTCAGGTAGCCGGAGAAGAAGCCGCGCCGCGGCGTCGCTTCCGAATGGCGCACGCAGAGTTCACCGACTGCGCCTGCCGGCAGCGCATTGCCGTCGGCATCCAGAATGATCATTTCGAGGCCGGGGACGCTGCGGCCGATCGTGTTGGTCTCGAGATGGCGGGGCTCGACCGTGTTGAACGGACTGCGTCCGGTCTCCGTCATGCCCCAGCCTTCGACGAAGGGGATGCCGAAGCGTTCGCGAGCCCGCGCGCGCTGCTCGGGATTGGCGCCGACGCCCATCGAGAAGCGCAGCGCATGGGCTTTCTCGTCCGGTGTCTCCGGCTGCGCCAGCAGGGCCGCGACGATCACGCCGAGATAATGCAGCACGGTTGCCCGGCACGCGACGATGTCGCGCCAGGCATGTTTCGCGTTGAAGCGTTCCGGCAGGATCAGACAGCCGCCGGTCAGCATCATCGCGATCGGGGTCAGGGTCAGGCCGGCCATGTGAAACAGCGGCAGCGGGCTGTACAGGCGCTCCGTTCCGGCATGATACGTCGCCTCGCCGCCGTGGCTGATGTACCAGCGGCCGGTCGAGACCACGTATTCATTGGTCAGGATGCATCCCTTCGGGCGCGCCGTCGTGCCTGACGTGTAGAGCAGCGCAGCCTCGGTCTCGCTTCCCGGCTCGCCGGCGCGCGGCGGTGGCCGCCTGGCCGGCGGGACTTGCTCGACGCCGGCGCCGCGATCGTCACCGGAGACGGTGAGCAGCGGAACGTCGCCGGTCAGCGCCTTCTGCAATTCCTTCTGATCGGCCAGCGTGACGATCAGGTCGGGCTCGGCATGCGCGATCAGGTACGCGATTTCCGCCGCGCGATAGGCCGGGTTGATCGGAACGATCGAGACGCCGATGCCGTTGAGCGCCAGCCAATGCACGATGAAATCGGGCCGGTTCTCCAGCAGCAGGCAAGCGCGGTGTCCGTGGCCGAAGCCTGCTGCGCGGTACTGATCGCGCAATGCGCGGACCTGCCGCGCAATGGTGCCATAGGACAGTTCGACGCCATCGGGAAAGTATGCGCGGTCGGGACGCGCGGGAATGCAGAGAAAGGGTTTGAACGCTGCCGCATCGGATGTCGCAGCGAATGCGCTGAACACGGTGTACATCGTGGCGAAACTTCCCTTTGACGGCCGCTGATCGATGTCAACGATGCCGATCCGAAGGAGCCCGGGTGCTTCGTTGAGCGCATTTGTCATGCGATCGCGACGTTGCGCGGAAGCTATAAGGACGAATAATATGCTGTCAAATCCATTATGAGTTTCCATAAAACTCATATGTAGTTTGAAGCCAAAAACGGAGGTAACGAGATGAAGATGCACATGTTGTCGGGCGGCCGTCTCCAGATGTCGAAGCGGACTTATCTGCCTGACGCGGCGCGTGGCGAGATGATCGAGCTGCCGGTGTCCTGCGTGCTGTTGCGGCACACGCAAGGCAATGTGCTGTTCGATACCGGATGCCATCCCGATGTCGCGACCGATCCTGAAGGACGGCTCGGCACGCTGGCCAAATACATGCGCCCGATCATGCCGGCGGACGACCATGTGCTGACGAGCCTGAAGGCCGTTGGCCTTGGCCCCGACGACATCGACGTGGTGATCTGCTCCCACCTGCACACCGACCATTGCGGCTGCAACGCCTTCTTCAAGAAGGCGACGATCTTCGTCCACGCACTCGAGGTCGAGGCGGCGAATGCCGATAACGCGTTCGATCGCGGATACATCAAGGCGGATTGGGATCATCCGCTGAAGATGGAGATCTTCGATCAGCAGATGGATGTGTTCGGCGACGGCAAGCTCACGCTGGTCCCGCTGCCCGGCCACTCGAAGGGAACGACTGGCGCGCTGGTCAAGCTCGACAACAGTGGCGAATTCCTGCTCGCCTCCGACGCGCTCAGTGTGCGCGCCAACCTCGATCAGCGGACCTCACCGAGGAACAGCCTCGATGTCGACCAGTTCCTGAAGTCGCTCGACGAGATCGCCAGGATCGAGGCATCCGGCGTCAAGATCATTTGCGGCCATGACGAGGCGCAGTGGGCCAGCCTGCAAAAGGGAGCGAACGCGTATACGTGAGGATTTGGCGCGGTTTGCAGATGCTGTCTCACGCGATATGGTGTGCCGCCGCCGGAGTTCATCTGGCTCACAACAACAAGGAAAATGCAGATGTCCAAGGATGGTTTGTGCGCGATCGTGACGGGATCGGCATCGGGACTCGGCGCCGCCACCGCGCAAATCCTCGCCACGCAGGGCGCGCGCCTCATCGTCAACTATTCCAACAGCAAGGCGGAAGCCGAAGCGACCGCGGAAGCCTGCCGCAAGCAGGGCGCCGAGGTGCTGGTGGTGCAGGGCGACGTCTCGCGCGATGAGGACTGCAAGAAGATCGCAGCCGCCGCGCAGGGCTGGGGCCGCCTCGACGTGCTCGTCAACAATGCGGGCACCACCAAGCACGTGCCGCATCACGATCTCGACGGTCTGACCGCGGAGGATTTCCAGCGCATCTATGCGGTCAACACCATCGGCCCGTTCCAGATGGTTCGTGCCGCGCGCGCGCTGCTCGAAGCCGGCGCGAAGGCATCTGGCCGTCCCTCGGCGGTGGTCAACGTCTCCTCGGTCGCCGGCATTTCCGGTGGCGGTTCGTCGGTCGCCTATGCCGCGAGCAAGGGCGCGCTCAACACCATGACGCAGTCGCTGGCGCGCGCGCTGGCGCCGTTGATCCGCGTCAACACGGTGTGTCCGGGCTATATCGATACGCCCTGGTTCACCAAGGGCCGCGGCGAGGCGGGCGCCAAGCAGGTGCGCGATGCCGTGATCGCGCGGGTGCCGCTGAAGGTCGCCTCAACGGCCGAGGATATCGCCAATCTGGTCTGCTTCCTGGCAAGCCCGGCCTCGAGCAACATGACCGGCGAGTTCGTCCGCATGGATGCCGGCATGCATCTGATTCAGTGAACTGGCTATCCACGTCTTCCGACCGTTACGGAAACGAAAATGCCCGGGCCAGGCCCGGGCATTTTGATTTTGGATCAATATTCGGTTCGCTGTGCTGTCACCTGTTTCCCGGATCCGGGATCACGCGCGCCGCGACCAGCCGATTCCAGATGAACAGCACCACCAGTGCGCCGATCGTGGCGGTGATGAAGCCGGCGCCTTGTTCGGGACCGTAATGTCCGATCGCCTGGCCGATGAAGGTCGCAAGAAACGCGCCGGCGATGCCGAGCACGGTGGTGAGAATAAAGCCGCTTGGATTGTTCGGCCCCGGGGACAGGAACCGCGCGATGATTCCCGCGATAAAGCCGATGATGATGACCCGGATCATGTCTGTCGTCCTCCTGCGATCAAAGAAGCGTTGCCGTCAGAGCCTGCGGTGCAGCTCGTCGCCGCTCGGCAACCGCCCGTCGGGCGTCAGGTGATTGATCGCGTCGGGTAGATACTGGCTCAAGCCCTGCAGCAGATCGTCGCGCGACAGGCCGCTCTGCGAGGCCAGCGAGTTGATCTGGTCGGCGCCGAGCGCGTTGGCGAGATCGCCGGGCGCGATCTGCTTGTTGGGACCGTTGCTGACCCAGGAATTGGCCGCATCGCCGTGACCCTTCTGCTGCAATTGATTGAGCAGGTCGCCAAGGCCGCCGCTGAGCACGGTGCCGGCTGCGCCTCCGGCGAGCAGGCCACCGAGGCCGCCCTTCAGCAGATCGCCGAGCCCGCCGCCACCGGCGCCGCCGGGCAGGCCTGCGGTGACGTTGCCGGGAGGAAGCGGCGGCGCCTGCGCCGGCTTCGGCTCAGGGGCGCTCGCGTCCGCCTGGCCGCCGGAGAAATGCTTGACCGCCTTCCAGGCGAGCAGCGCCAGGATCGCCATCGTCATCGGCGACATTCCGCCGCCGCTGGAGCTGTCGGATGATGTGCTTGGCCCGCTCGGACCGCGGGGGCCGTTCTGCATGCCGTTGAGTACGTCGAGTAAACCCATGATCGTCTCCTGCCGCAACCGTGCCCCGAGCGGGAAACATAGCTTCCGCCCATGACGGTTACAAGGCGCGCCACCCGGCCTGCGGTGCGTCGAAATAGGCAGGCAACCCAAGGTCTGCTATCGAGCCAATGATGAATGGACGTTCCAGATGAACAAGGACCGGCCGATCGGCATTGCGGGCGCGGGAAGCATCGGCTGCTTCGTCGGCGGCATGCTCGCGGCCGCGGGGCGCCGCGTCGCGCTGCTGGCGCGGCCGCGGCTGATCCAGGAGATCGCAGGCAACGGCTTGCGGATCAGCAGCTTTGACGGCTCCGAGCGGACGGTATCCGCGGACCGGCTCATTGTGTCCGACGATCCGTCGATCTTGTCCGACGTTCAGACCGTGCTGGTGACGGTGAAGAGTGCCGACACCGCCGCGATGGCCGATGTGATCGCGCGCCACGCGCCTGGCGATGCCGCGGTGATCAGCCTGCAGAACGGCGTCGGCAATGTGCCGCTGCTGCGCGACCGCCTGCCGGGCCGCAAGGTGCTCGGCGGCATGGTGCCGTTCAACGTAGTCGCGCTCGGCGACGGCCGCTTCCATCGCTCGACCTCCGGCGACATCGTGATCGCGCAGGATGACGCGGGCACCGCAATGCAGCTGTCGGTGCCGGGCCTTGCGATCAAGGCTACCTCCAATATCGACGGCGTGCAGTGGGGCAAGCTGATCGTCAATCTCAACAATGCGCTCAATGCGCTGTCCAATATTCCGCTGCGGCAACAGCTCGCGCAGCGCGGCTGGCGACGACTGCTTGCCGATCAGATGGCCGAGGGCCTGGCCGCGGTGCGCGCCGAAGGCATTGCACCGGTATCGCCGACGCCGCTGCCGTCGAGCTGGATGCCTCCTTTGCTGCGGCTGCCCGATGCGCTGTTCGACGTGCTGCTCGGCCGCACCATGAAGATCGATCCCGAGGCGCGCTCCTCGATGTGGGAGGATCTGCAGCGCGGCCGCCGCACCGAGATCGACTATCTGCAGGGCGTGATCACCGCGATCGCGGATCGCCGCGGGCTCGCGACGCCATTGTCGCGCCGCGTCATCGCGCTGATCCGGAAGGCGGAGGCCGACGGCGAGGGCTCGCCGGGGCTGACGCCCGAACAGATCCGCGATGGCAGTGACCATGAACGCCGATGATCGTTCGCCACGTCGATCGAACAACAGAGGAGGTGACATCATGAAACGGTCCAGCATCATGCTGCTCACGCTTGTTGCGCTCGCGGCCGGCCCGGCCCGTGCGGCGCCGCCGACCGTGACACCGTCGCCTGGCTATGATGCGCGCTTGCAGGAGCAGCGCGCGGCGGCTGCGGCAGCAAGCCGAGCGGCCGTGCCTGCGCACAGATCGGTCGCGCCCCGACACCACAAGCGCACCCGCGCGCGCTGATCCATTACAGAGATGACCTCAGATGAAGCTGCTGTTCCTCGCGCTCACCTTCGTGTTTGGCTTCGCCACGGCCGCAGGCGCCGCCGACTATGCCGGCTCGATCAGTGCCTACCGGCGCGCCAATCGCATGCCCGTGGTGAAGCTCGACGCGAAGCTGAACGCGATGGCGCTGAAGCAGGCGCAGGCGATGTCGGCGACCGGATCGGTCAGCCACTCCGCGGGCGGCAGCTTCTTCACGCGCATCGCGCCGCTCAAGAAGCAGCGCGCCGCCGAAAATATCGGCGCCGGCTTCATCGCCTTCGCCGAGATGCTGAAGCAGTGGGAGAATTCGCCGGGCCATCGCGAGAACCTGTTGATGCCGGGCGCCAAGCGCGTCGGCGTCGCCTTCGTCGACAACCCGAAGTCGCCGTACCGCAGGTTCTGGGCGATGGTGATTACCGATTGACGTCGGTTCGCTTCGCAACCTTGGTCGGTGGCGGCGGTGTCGGCGTGAACAGCTTCTTCAGGCCGTCCAATCCCTCGGAAAGCCGCGGCCATTCGCAGGAGAACGTACCCTTCACGCAGTTGCTTGCCCGCGGCCGCGGCTCGGGAAGAGGGACGGCAGCGACCCGCGGCTTGACCGGCCTTGCGGCGGGGACGGGGACTTTCGCAGTCTCACTGCGCACCGGCTCATTGTGCAATGACGCCTGCTGGATCTGCGGCGGCCGCACCGGCTGTGTCTCCTGCCGCTCGAGTTGCTTCGCATTGAACGCCGCGACGATACGCGAGCGGCGCTGCTGCTCGAGATAGCCGGTATATTCCTGGTCGATCTTCTTCTGCTCGTCCGGCGTCGGATTGGGACCGGCGATGTCGAAGCTGCGGTCCTGCATGAAGTCGTAATAGGTGTACCCGCCGCCGGGCTTGCGACGGCCGGCGAATTTGGCGTTGCAATCGGCGAGTTGCGCGGTCTTGTCTTCCCTGGTCTTCGCCTTTTCGGCGAGGTCGGCGCAGTCCTCGAAGTCCTTCGCCCCGCCGCGCCACCATTGCGCGTGCGCGCTCATCGGCGCCAGCACACAAGCGACCGCGAAAACGGCAACAGCCAACGTCGATGATCGTGACGGCATCACGGACATTGAGACCAAACCCGAACGACACAGAGTGAGCAGATTGTCGCCATTTTAGTGACACTTGTCACCCGGGAACCCGACGATTTTCCTGACCTGTGGAATGTTGCCGCGCCTGATGGAACCAAGTCTTCACGATTGGAACAATTGAAGAATTCCCATCGTAAGGGCCGGAGATCAGAACAATTCGCCCTAAATAGTTCACTTCACCCTGTGCAGCAGTGCAACCAGTTCCGCCTGCCGGTGCGTGCCGGTCTTCTGGAAGATCGTCTTGAGCTGATTGCGCGCGGTGGCAAGGGCAACGCCGGCCTCCTGCGCGGCCGCTTCGACCGAATCGCCGCGCGCAAGCCGGGTGGCGAGGCGTGCCTGCGCCGGCGTCAGTTCGAACGTCGCCGCCAGCAGCGCCTGATCGAACGCCGCGCTGCCTTCGAGATCGCGGATCAACAGGATCGCGCGCGCCCCGAGGAACGGCGAGCGCGCGGCCGGAGGCACCGGTTGGATCTGGATCACGATCGGCCGCTTGTCGATCCGGCGCACCACGATCGGCGACGACGGTAATGGGTACAGGTCCGAGCTGTGGGCCAGCTGATCGATCAGCCTGGTCAGATCGGCGTTGGCCTGTCGGTCGAGCAAAGTGAGGCGATTGTTGCGGATCGCAAGGTCGTGGCCGAGGCAGCTTTCCGCCTGGCTATTCATGCCGATGACGGCGCCGAAGCGGCCGACGGCAATCGCGGCGACCTGGATCAGATCGAGCGCGCTGGTGATGCCCGAGAGCGCGGAGCGTCCGACGACGGCGGAGAGCGTCGCGGCTTCCGTGAGCGGCGCCGACACCCTTCGCAGCGCCTTGATCTCGTCGGCGTCGAACAAGCCTTCCCTGGGTGAGCGCTGGATCGTCAGTGCCCACAATGCCGGGCCGGAGTGGAAGCCGACGGCCGCGAACCATTTCAGTCCGAACTCGCCGAGCGTGGCGTAGAGCGGATCGCGCAGCATCTCGGTTTCGGACTCGAACAGATCCGCATCGGTGATGACGTCGACGCCGGCGTGCATCAGCGGCACGCCGCGGGCCGCGCGGATGTCGGTGAGGTGAAGGTTGTGCGGGAAGTAGGTCTTGGTGAAATACTCGGTGATCGAGTCCGTGCGCGGAATGTCTTCGGTGCGGATATCGCTCTGAAGCATCGCAGCGCCGGTCGCGCCGACGGCGGCGCAAACCTCGTCCATGAAGGACGGCCAGGTCGAGGGATCGAGAACCACATCGCCGAGGCGCGCGGTCACATCGTCAAGCCTGTGCAGGTCGACCAAAATTCAGCTCCGCCGATGCAAACAGCGTTGTTTTGTCAGGCGAAACAGGCAGCACATCGTTGCGCCCGGTACCGGGCATAAGAGAACCCAGGGGCCCGATATGCAAGTTAAATCAGCGACAGGCTAGGGGCCGGGTCCGCAACCACTGGCGAAACATGATCGAAAATCGGCGGGTCCCACTGGCCGGTACGATCCGGCCGCTACGATGAGTGACCATCCTCACGGTGGTCGGCTTCGGTCAGCGCCACGCGGCAGAAGCTGGCGGCGATCGCGACGACCTCCTCCACGGCCTGCGGGTACTGCTTCGACACCCAGCGCAGGGCGATCGAGATGACGGCGCCGACCATGCCGACCGAGAGCAGCGAGGCGGCCGCGCCCTTGTCGCTGCGCTTCGCATCGAGCGCCGGCGGCACCAGGATGTCGCTGAAGACGCGCAAGGCGTCGAGCTTGACGGCATCGACCGCCGGACTGATGCCGGAAATTTCCAGCAGAAAAACCCGCGCGGGCTTCGGGTGCTGCTTCAGCCGGGTGAAATACAGCGTCAGGGCCGCGCGCAGCTTCATCTCGGCATCGTCGCCCGCGGCTGCGGCGGCAGCGGTCATTTCCTCGTGCAGGTGGCCGACGACATGGCCGTAGGCCGCGATCAGCAGGGCCTCGCTGTTGGCAAAGGACTCGTAGAAATAGCGCTCGGTCAGCTCGGCCGCCTCGCAGATCGCCTTCACGGTGGCGCTGCGATAGCCGACCTCGCCATAGACCTCGATCGCCGCATCGATCAGCTTGAGCCGCCGCTCGGTGCGGCGTTCCTCGGCGTCCATACCGCCATAGAGGCGGGCTTTCCGGCTGCTTGCCATGAAAACGTATTGACACGGGGCATTGTCAGATGTCAAGTTATCTGACAATATGAATTGTCAAAACGGCTGCGGGAGCCAGAGGGAGATCCAGGGCATGTCCGGTCATTTCGACGTGTTGATCGTGGGCGCCGGGCTGTCGGGCATCGGCGCCGGCTATCATTTGCAGGCCAATTGCCCGGACCGCAGCTACGCCATCCTTGAAAGCCGCGATTGCATCGGCGGCACCTGGGACCTTTTCCGCTATCCCGGCATCCGCTCCGACTCCGACATGTACACGCTCGGCTATTCGTTCCGGCCGTGGACCGAGCCGAAGGCGATCGCCGATGGCCCCTCGATCCTGAACTATGTGCGCGAGACCGCGCGCGTCTACGGCATCGACAAGAACATCCGCTTCAACCACCGCGTCGTGCGCGCCGACTGGTCGTCCGCCGACTCGCAATGGACGGTCGAGGTCGAGCGCGGGCCGGAGAAGACGATCGAGCGCTTCACCTGCAACTTCCTGTTCATGTGCAGCGGCTACTACAAATATGAACACGGCTACACGCCCGACTTCCCCGGCATCGCCGATTTCGCCGGCCGCGTCGTCCATCCGCAGAAATGGACCGACGACATCGACTATGCCGGCAAGAAGGTGGTGGTGATCGGCAGCGGTGCGACCGCGGTGACGCTGGTGCCGGAAATGGCCAAGACCGCCGCCCATGTCACGATGCTGCAGCGTTCGCCGACCTATGTCGTGGCGCGGCCGGACGAGGACAAGGTCGCCAACTGGCTGCGCGCGCGGCTGCCCGCGAAACTCGCCTACGGCCTCACCCGCTGGAAGAACGTGCTGTTCGGCATGTATTTCTACCGGCTCTGCAAGCGCGATCCGGAGCGCGTGAAGAAGCTGATCCTCGGCGGCGTGCGTCACGCGCTCGGCCCCGACTACGACATCGCCACCCATTTCACGCCGCGTTACAATCCGTGGGACCAGCGGCTCTGCCTGGTGCCGAACGGCGATCTCTTCCAATCGCTGCGCAACGGCGGATCGTCCGTCGTCACCGACCAGATCGAGACCTTCACGCCCGGCGGCCTCAAGCTCAAGAGCGGCAATCTGCTCGACGCCGATATCGTGGTGACCGCAACCGGCCTCGATCTGCAGGTGCTCGGCGGACTCGAGATCAATGTCGACGGCGCGCGTGTCGATCTGTCGAAGACCATGAACTACAAGGGGCTGATGTACTCGGGCGTGCCGAACCTCGCCGCCGCCTTCGGCTACACCAATGCGTCATGGACGCTGAAATGCGACCTGACCTGCGAATATGTCTGCCGCATGCTCAACCACATGAAGGCGAACGGCTACGCGCAGGTCACGCCGCGGCGGAACGACCCGACCGTCACCGAACTGCCCTGGGTGGACTTCTCCTCGGGCTATATCCAGCGCGCTGCCGCCAGGTTCCCCAAGCAGGGCTCGCGCCGGCCGTGGCGGCTCTACCAGAATTATGCACTCGATATCATGACGCTGCGCTTCGGCTCGCTGAAGGATGAGGCCATCGAGTTTCTGCCAGCGCGTCGGGCGAGCGCGGATGGCGCCTCGAATCCGGCCCGGCAGGTGGCGTAACGCGCGACGCGCCAAACGCTGCGCAACTTCGCGCGCGTCCGTTGTGGCGCGGGCTGGCGATCACCCGGCAGCTCTGCTATGGGATGGCGACGCCCGTATGCTTTCGCTGCGGGCGGTGCGGTCCCGTAGCTCAGCCGGATAGAGCGACGGTTTCCTAAACCGTAGGTCGGAAGTTCGAGTCTTCCCGGGATCGCCATTTTTTGCTCGGCCGCGCGCTGTCGGCGAAGCTTTTGCACCACGCGTTCCGGCGCGATCGGCCCGGCGTTTGCTCCCCAAGTTCACCCGAAATCAAGTTCACCCCAAATTAGGGAAAGCCCGGGACAATGGGGAGGGGGCACCGGAAGACCGCGCGCATGCGAGCTAGCGTTCCAGAACGGGTTGAGCAGGGGGGCGGCGATGCCCTTCGCGATCCGCTGCGTTCAAAGGGCCGGCCGCTCGTCGTCGATGTCGATGAGGTCATGGTGCGGGGAAGCTCCGTCCCGGCCGATATCGCATCCGACTTGATCCGCCGCTTTCGCGCTTTCGCCGCGGCGATCACCGCTCCCCTTGGAACGCAAGCGCGATCAGCGCATGGTGCAGATCCATCGGGGTTCGATCCATCCCGGGCGCAATTCGACCACGACGCGGTGAGGTTCCTGCTGCAGGTGCTGGGCGAAGGCCGCCCGGTCTACCTTTGCTCGGAAACCCATCCCGAGCCGTTCGTCAGCGCGGTCGCTCAGCATCTTGGCGTCTTCACGGCCTGGGTCGCCGCGCCGGGACGTCAATTGCCGGCGGCACAGCGCGAAGAGCTGCCGCCCGTGCTTCGCCAGGGCTTTGACTATATCGGCAGCGCGGCGGTCGCATTGCCCGATTCCGCATCGCGCCTCGCGCGCCCCGGTCGATCCGAGCCGTCCGCGCCCGCGCAGGTCGGCATGCGCAGCTGGCTGAAGCTGTTCAGGGTGCATCAATACGCGAAGAACGCCCTCGTGCTGGTGCCGCTGCTGACCGCACACAAATTCGCATCGGGATCGGCGGCGACCTCGCTGCTTGCGGTGATCGCATTCTCGCTCTGCGCGTCGGGCGCCTACATCCTGAACGATCTTCTCGACGTCGAGGCCGACCGTGCGCATCCGACAAAGCGCAACCGCCCGATCGCAAGCGGCGCCATCCCGGCATCGCGGGCCGTCGGCGCGATGGCTCTGGCGCTGGTCGCCGCATTTGCGATCGCAATGTCGATATCGACCGAGTTCGGCGGCGTCCTGCTCGGCTATTTCGCGCTGACCACCTCCTATTCGTTCTGGCTCAAGCGTATCGCGACTGTCGACGTCGTCGTGCTCGCCACGCTTTACACCGTCCGCGTGATCGGCGGCGCCGTCGCGATCAGCGTACCGATGTCGGAGTGGCTGCTCGCGTTCTCGCTGTTCATCTTCATGTCGCTGGCGCTGGTGAAGCGCTATATCGAGCTCGCCAACCAACCGGACGGCGCCGTGCTGGCGGCGCGCGGCTACCGGGTCGAAGACAAATCGATGATCGCGATCCTCGCCGCCGCGTCAGGCTTCAACGCCGTCGTGATCTTCACGCTCTACATCTCGTCCGATACGGTGCGCGCGCTTTACAGCCATCCGCAACTGCTCTGGGTCGGTTGTCCGATATTGATGTACTGGATCGGCCGCGTGATGTTGTTCGCGCAGCGCGGATTGATCGACGACGATCCGGTCATCTTTGCGCTGAGGGATCGCGTCAGCTGGGTCGCGCTCGGCGCGATCGGCGCCATCATGCTCGCCGCCATCTAGCGATGCCGGCGGCTGCGTTACCAGGAGCTGTGATGTCGACCTCCAGTCCGGGCGGCATTGGCCTGTCCGGCTGGGGCAACTATCCCAAGGCGTCGTCCGAACTGCTGGCGCCGCAGACGCCCGCGGGCGCCCGGGAGCACCTGGTTGCGCGGTCCGGCGTCGTCGCGCGCGGGGCCGGGCGGGCCTACGGCGATGCCGCGATCGGAGCGCAATCCACGATTTCGTCGCTCGGCCTGAACCGGATGCGGAGCTTCGATGCCGCAACCGCCCGATTGACGGTCGAAGCCGGCGTGACCATCGCCGACATCCTTGCCGTTTTCGAGCCGCGCGGCTTCTTCCTCAAGGTCGTCCCCGGCACGAAATTCGTGACGATCGGCGGCGCGATCGCGGCCGACGTTCACGGCAAGAACCATCATCGCGATGGCGGCTTCGGCACCATCGTCGATTCGTTCCGCCTCGCGCTGCCGGGCGGCGAGATCGTCACCTGCTCGCGATCGGAAAACGCCGCGCTGTTCGCGGCGACGCTGGGAGGCATGGGCCTGACGGGCATGATCCTCGACGCGACGCTGCGGCTGCTGCCGATCGAGACCGCCTGGCTGCGTCAGGACACCCGCGTCGCCGGCAACCTCGACGCGGCGATCGATCAGCTGGAAAGCAGCGCATCGAGCACCTACTCGGTCGCCTGGATCGACTGCCTTGCGCGCGGTGCGGCGCTCGGACGGTCGCTGGTCTATCTCGCCGAGCACGCCACGCGCCGCGACAAGGATATGCTTGGACCGGACCTCGAGACGTTCCCCAGGCTTCGCGCGTCGCGGCTCGCGGTCCCGGAGCTGTTTCCGGGATGGCTGCTCAATCGCGCATCGATGCGGGTGTTCAACGAGCTGTACTTCCGCCGCGGCGCCGCTCATCCGGGCAAGCCGCGGCTGGTCCATTGGGACCCGTATTTCTTTCCGCTCGATGCGATCGCCGACTGGAACAGGATCTACGGCCGGCGCGGCTTCGTGCAATATCAATGCGTGATCCCGCTCGACCGCGCGCGCCGCGTTCTCGCCGAAATCCTCGATCGCGTGTCGCGGCGCGGCGATGCGTCGTTTCTCGCGGTACTCAAGCAGCTTGGCGAAGGCAGCGGGCCGATGTCGTTTCCGCTCCGCGGCTACACGTTGACGATGGACTTTCCGGTCAGCGACGCGCTGTTCGGGTTTCTTGACCAGCTCGACGCGCTGGTGGTCGATGCCGGCGGCCGGCTCTATCTCGCCAAGGACGCGCGGCAGTCCCGCGCGACATTCGAATCCGGATATCCCGGCCTTGCGGCCTTGCGGGACATCCGCCAGCAGACCGGGGCGAACAGCCGCCTCGTGTCCCATCTTTCAGCACGGCTTGGAATTTGATGACCGGCACAAAATCAATTCTGGTGATTGGCGGCAGCTCGGACATCGGGCACGCGACCGCGCTGCGCTATGCGAGCGAGGGATGGCGCGTGATGCTCGCCGCCCGCGATATCGAGGCGGCACAGCGCAATGCGGACGACATCAAGACGCGAAGCGGTATCGAAACCTCGGTTGTCGCGCTCGACGTGTTGCAGACAGGGCAGCTTGCCGGCTTCGTCGCCGGCCTTTCCGCACTTCCCGACACCGTCGTATGCGTTGTCGGCGAGCTCGGCGATCAACCGCGTGCCGAGACCGATCCCGAGCTTGCGACGAAGATCATGCGCACCAATTTCGAGGCGCCCGCGCTGCTGCTCGAACTGTTCGCGCAAGCCTTCGCGACGCGCGGCTCGGGAACCATCGTCGGCGTGAGCTCGGTCGCCGGCGATCGCGGGCGGGCCTCGAACTATTACTACGGCGCGGCCAAGGCCGGCTTCTCGCAATTCCTGTCCGGCTTGCGCAATCGCCTGGCGCTTGCGGGCAAGGTCCGCGTCGTCACCGTCAAGCCGGGATTCGTGCGGACCAGGATGACGGCGCATATGAAGCTGCCGGCTCCCCTGACGGTGCAGCCGGATCGGGTCGCGGAGGATATCTTCCGGGCCGATGTGACGAGGCCGCGTGACGTGATCTATGTGGCCCGCCGCTTCCGGCTGGTGATGGCGATCATCTGCGCGCTGCCGGAGACGATCTTCAAACGGATGCGTATCTGATGCCCGGCGTCGCCGCCAACCTCGCGTCGTTCCCGCGATCCAGCGCGATCCGGCAGAGCGTCCCGCTTGTGACGGCATTGCTGTGGGTCGTGCTGTTCGCGGCGACGCTGATCTTCAGCATCACGCTCTGCGACGGCCGGCTGATCTTCACCCTCGACGATCCCTACATCCACCTCGCCGTCGCCGATCACATCCGGTCCGGCGGCTACGGCGTCAATGCGTCCGAGGTCTCGTCGCCAAGCTCGTCGATCATCTGGCCCTATCTGCTGGCCGTGACCGAGATGCTGCATCTTGGCGCATTCGGTCCGCTCCTGATCAATGCCGCGGCCGCGGCAGCGACCGTCGTGGCTTTCCTGCGCATCCTTGAATCGGCTGAACTGCTCGACCCCGGCCGGGAGAAGCCGCTGCTGTTTTTCGTCGCGCTGCTTGCCATTTTTTCGTCAAGCGCGATCGCGCTGCCGATGACCGGCATGGAGCACAGTCTTCACGTTTGGGCCACGGTCGCGACCTTCGGCGGCCTGACCGAAGCCGCGCGCGGACGGCCGCCGACCGCCATGCATTTCGCGGCGCTGGTGCTGCTGCCGCTGATCCGCTTCGAGGGAATCGCGTTTGCCATCGCGGCGATGACCGGGTTTGCCCTGCTCGGCCAGCGCCGTTTTGCGGCCGCGGCCGCCGCCGTGACGCTCTGTGCGTTCGCCGCGTACTTCGCGCGAATGGCCTCGCTCGGGCTCCCGCTTTTGCCGAGCTCGGTACTGCTCAAATCACGCATCGCCGAATCCGGCTATGAAGGAACCGGCGTCCTCGCCTCCATCCTCCGCAATCTCGGCGACAGCTTCACTGATCCCGCCGGCTTCAGGCTGATGCTGCACGGCCTTGCGCTCGCCGGCGCGATGGCGCTGCTGCGCGCCGACCGCGGCGCGCTGATCGTCTGTGCGACGGTGCTCGCCGCGATCGCTGCGCATCTCGGCTTTGGCCAATATGGCTGGTTCTACCGGTATGAGGTTTACATCGTTGCGCTTGCGGTGCTGGCGCTGCTCTACGCGGTTGCACGCGCGCGAGCGGTCTTGAGCGTCCCGCAATGGACTGCTGCCGCGGTCGCCGGCGTCGGGCTAGCCGTTTTTGCCAGCGTGGGCTATGTCAGCGCCGCCCTGGAGACGCCGTTTGCCTCGCGCGGCGTCTACGAGCAGCATTATCAATTGGGCCGGTTCGCCCAGCAGCTCTACCGGCGGCCGGTTGCCGTGAACGATCTTGGGCTCGTTGCCTGGGGAAATCCGAACTTCGTCCTGGATCTGTGGGGGCTCGGTTCGGAGCGCGTGCGCAAGGCGAAGCGCGCCGGCCGCTACGGCCCGGCCGAGATGGCCGCGCTCGCCGACGAGTATCATGTCGGCGTCGCCATGATCTACGACAGCTGGTTTGCGCAGGGCGTACCGGCTAGCTGGAACAAGGTCGCGATCCTGCACACGATTCCGGTGACCGGCGCGCGGGGTGATGTAACCTTCTACGTCACGCCGGCCGCGGAGCCGCAACTCGTCGCCGGTGCCCTGAAGGCCTTCGCGTCGACCCTGCCGGCGCGTGATCGTCTCGAAATGGTGGCGCCGTGAGCGTTGCGTGATCGCAGGGGGCGTCGCGCCGGGCGCTCAAATCCTCGCAAGCGGTCCCTGCGCCGGAACGGAAGCGGCGCTTGACTCCCGCAGCAGCAGGATTGCGACGATCAGCGTGATCAGCGCGGCGATCCCGAAGCCTCCGATCGAAAGCACGTCGACCCAATGGACGTCCGTGCGGGGCGTGTTGTTATGGACCGTGTGCATGTAGCCGAAGGCGCCGATCGGTATCGGCGCGGCATAGATGATCGCACGTTCCCACTCGCGGGCCTTGGCCTGAAGCGCCGGCAACAGCAGCGCCATTCCGATACTGAAGATCAGGAAATCGTAATCATACGCATAGGGGCTGATGCAGACCGATACGATCGCGGTCAGGCCGAGACTCTCGCGCACCGGCATCTTGCGGTAGGCCGCGACCAGCACGATGCCGAGCGCAAGGACGGCGACGACGCCCTGGCCGATAAACGCTGCCGATGCGGGGAACCCCGTGGTTCGCAGCGCGGCATAGGCCGAGACCATTCGGTACAGCGGATAATAGGCTTCCCGCAGGAATACCGACGAATCATGCACGCTCTGCAGCATCACGGTCCAGATCTGCATGCCGAACAGCATTGTGCAGATCGCCGAGCTGATCAGCACGACGGTGCCCGCCGTCACCACGACGATCCACGAGCGCCGCAGGATGGCATAGAGTGCGAAGGCAACGGCGAAATGCGGCTTGATGATCATGAGACCAAGGGCCACGCCCGCGAGCATCGGTCGCTCTTCGAAGTACAGGCACACCAGTCCGATCAGCGCGGCGGTAAGGAAGCTGTTCTGCCCGCATGCCAGCGTGACCCCGATGGTCGGAAAGAAAACGATCAGCACGAGCACGAACCGGTTTCCGGCAAGACGCCGCAGCACGGCGAGGTAAACAGCCAGCGTCGAGGCCATGAACAGCAGATAGGCCATTCCGAACGGGACCAGCGCGAACGGAGCCAGCAGCAGGTTGAATTGCGGCGGATAGGTCCATGGCATGAAGCCGTCGTGCCCGCCCGACGCCTGCTTCTCGATGATGGCGAGCTTCGCGAATTGATAGGCCTGGTCGAGGTCGCCGAGCCACACCAGCTTTGCGGTAATGTAGAAGGCGGCAAAGTCGACCAGTTCGCGGCCGTGCCCCAGCCCCAGCTGGGAGAACCACACAACCTTGAACAGGAGGGCGGCGACCAGCATCACGAGGATTCCGCGCGTGTAGTTGGTGCGCTTCGAGTCCGTCGACTGAATGGTTTCGAGCGTTGTTGCGAGCATCAAGCCGGGCCCTGTGATGGCAACCCAAGCTAGATTGAATAGGTTAAGCAGTCGAAAAATTGCAGGGAGAGGGCGGTTGGTCCCTGTCGCCCGACAGCCGCAGGGATGCATGAAATCGGACGGTGGAGGCTGGAACCGGACGGTATCTCGGTGTCCGGATGCGACTTTCGCTGGACGCTCCGTCGGCGGCAGTGATAACGGCTGACAAGAACCATCTCACGACGGACCGCATGCCGAAACCGCCGCCTCCTTCCAATCGCGGGCCCAGCCCATCGCCGGTCCTGCAACGCGCCGTGGTCGCGTTGCAGATGGGACAGGTCGTCGAAGCCGAGCGGCTGGCGGCGGAGGTCTTGAAGGCAAACCGGACCGATGTCGGCGCGGCCTCGATCCTGGCGCGGGCGCTGATGATCCAGAACCGCAACGAGGAGGCGATCGCGCCGCTCGAGCGAGCCGTGCGCCGCGTCGACGATCCCGGCCTCGAGACCCTGCTCGGCGCAGCGCTCGGCGGCGCCGGTCGCGGCAGCGAGGCGATCGATGTGCTGCGGCGAACCACCGCGCGGCGGCCGCCGTACCTGCCGGCATTCCAGGCGCTGGCAGGGCAATTGCACTCGGCCGGTCGCATCGACGAGGCGGTTGCCGTCATTGAGAGCGCGCTTGCTCTCGCGCCGGGGAGTCTCGAGTTTCAGCTCTTGCTCGCGCAGTTGCTGCCCCAGCGCAATGAGCGCGGCCGGGCGCGCGAGATTCTGGAGAAGCTGCGCAATGCGGCGCCGGGACATCCGGATGTTCTGGCCGCGCTTGCGCGTGTGCTGCTGCTCGATGGCGAATATGCTGCCGCGGCGGATCTCTACCGCCAGGTGATGGCGCAGCGCCCCGACGACCCCTTGATGCGTCTCAGCTTCTCCGCCAGTCTTCTGGAAATGGGCGACCGCGCGGCCGGCGAGGCCAATCTGCGTCTCGCGTTGCGCGGCCGGCCGCAAATGATCGGCCGCACGACCGCCGCGCTGATCATGTCATCGCACGGCCGCTTCTTCTTCCGCCGCAGCGCCTTTGCGGAATTCCTGAGCTAGCGTTTTCGAGCGAAGCAGACACCGGTTCGCGCCAGGAAAGCGCGTCAAACTAGAATCCAGAGCTTCGGCCGCTGGTGCACCGTCGTCCCTGCGAAAGCAGGGACCCATAACCACCAATGGTCATTGTTGAGCGATGCCGGAACGACGAGTCCCATTCACAACACCCGCCGCGGCGTATGGGTCCCTGCTTTCGCAGGGACGACAGGTGGAGAGAATCTTCTCCCCACCGACACCTATCATCGCCCGCAACGCAGCTTCGCGCGCCCGATCTACGTCCGGAATTGGCGCCGATAGAGTCCGGACTCGCGGGCCATCCTGTTGGTCAGTTCCTGCGCGCGCGATGTTTCATCTGGCGTCATCGCCGCGGTCTGCGCGACCCAGTTCTCGCGCTTGACCGGGAAGCACTGCGCAACCGGCGTGCCCTTGGGCAATACGCCGTTGAAACTGGTGTCGTGCCAGCGTGCCGGGAAATGAACCCAGCTGTCGTGAAACAGATCGCAATCGACCATGCCGGTCAGCGTGGTGAACGGCAGGTCGAACCGGTTGACCGGATGGGTGAAGAACAGTGAGTAGCCCGGCGGCGCCTCGATGGTCCACAGATTGATGAACTTGATGACGAAGCGGTCGGGCTCGAACAGCGGCGAGCCGACCACCTGGCTTTCGTCGTGGAATCCGACCGGCGAGCGCGGGAATTCGAGCGCGCCGCCGGCCGGAAGGTCGTTGTCCCAGGTGATCGCGCCATTCTCGACCTTGAGATCGCAGACCAGCGGCAACAGGAAACCCGATGTCATCGCATCGACGAATGGCGGGCAGCGCTTGACGGTATCCTCTTCGCGATTGCTCATCGTATTGAAGGCCTGCGTCGGCATCGCCTTGAGCCATCCGGGAAGACCCAATGATGCAGGCACCGGCGGCGGAATCTTGCCCTCGAGCTCCGCCGGGCAGCGGAATTTGATGGCGATCGCTTCGTTGTTGTTGGACACGGCTTTGGCCCTTGGTTCGTTCAGTGTCGGCGGCGCCCTTGCGCCAGTCGATGCTCGTCTAGCACGCGACGACGGGGCGGAGAAAGCAGTCGCATCGGTCGCCAAGCGAGTCACGATATCGAGCTATAAGTTGTTGTTATCATGACGGATAAGGCAAAGCCCTCAATCTCACGGTTCGGCGCGCGCCAATGCAGCTTTTCTGCGTCTTGCCGCTCACCGGTGTGCAAGACTCTGCCGATAGGCATTGGCTTTCGACGCCCGCCGGGCGCATCATCGCCGTCGTCGCTGACGACAAGATCTGCGAGAGGTAACGGAGGTACCGATGGCCGAATCGAAGGTTGAGACCGCCAACACTGCAGCTGCCGCGTCAGCTTCCGGCGAGAGCGGCGGCCCCAGCGAGCTCGCGGTCGCGACCGTCCGCACCGTGCCGATCGAGCAGGCGCAGTCCCGCACCGAGCACGATCTGCTCGGCGAGGACGACGTGCCGGCCAATGCGCTGTGGGGCATTCACACCAAGCGCGCGGTGATGAACTTTCCGATCACCGGCGTGCCGGTCGGGCACTTCCCGGAATTCGTCCGCGCGCTGGCGCTGGTGAAGCAGGCCGCCGCGCGCGCCAACAAGCGGCTCGGCTATCTTGCACCCGAGAAGGCGGATGCGATCGAAGCGGCCTGCACCCAGATTGCGACCGAAAAGGTCTATGCCGAGTCCTTCGTCGTCGACGCGATCCAGGGCGGCGCCGGCACCTCGACCAACATGAACGCCAATGAGGTGATCGCCAACGTCGCGCTGCGGCTGATGGGGCGCAAGCCCGGCGATTACCACGCGCTGCATCCGAACGACGACGTCAACATGGCGCAGTCGACCAACGACGCCTATCCGACCGCGCTGCGGCTCGCGGTGATCTTCGCCACCCAGCCGCTGGTGCGCGCGCTGGACGATCTCGCCTACTCCCTCAAGGGCAAGGCGGTGGAGTTCGCCGATGTGTTGAAGATGGGGCGGACCCAGCTTCAGGATGCGGTGCCGATGACGCTCGGCCAGGAATTCGATGCCTTCCACGTGACCGTGAAGGAGGACGTCGCGCGCCTGAACGAGATTTCCGCGCTGTTTCGCGAGGTCAATCTCGGCGCCACCGCGATCGGTACCGGTATCAATGCCGATCCGCGCTATGCGGCGCTCGCGGTCGAGGAGCTGTCGCGGCTGTCCGGCCAGCCGATGGTGCTGGCATCCAACCTGATCGAGGCGACGTCCGATCTCGGCGCCTTCGTGCTGTTCTCCGGCGTGCTCAAGCGCGTCGCGGTCAAGCTGTCCAAGATCTGCAACGACCTGCGGCTGTTGTCGTCGGGGCCGCGCACCGGCATCGGCGAAATCCGCCTGCCCGCCGTGCAGGCCGGCTCGTCGATCATGCCCGGCAAGGTCAATCCCGTCATTCCCGAGGTGGTCAATCAGGTGGCCTTCCTGGTGATCGGGCACGACCTCACGGTCACGATGTGCGCCGAAGGTGGCCAGTTGCAGCTCAACGCGTTCGAGCCGACCATCGGCTATTGCGTCTTGAGCTCGCTACGCATGCTGACGGCGGCGGTCGATACGCTGACCAAGCGCTGCGTCGACGGCATCGAGGCCGATCGCGAGCGCTGCCGCAGCCTGGTGCAGGGCTCGATCGGCCTGATCACGGCGCTGGCGCCGTCGCTCGGCTACGAAGCTTCATCGCGCGTGGCGCGCCGTGCGCTCAAGGAGAACCGCTCGGTCGCCGACATCGTGCTGGAGGAAAAGCTTCTGACCGAGGCGCAGCTCAACCAGTTGCTTGAACTCGAAGCAATGACCCGCCCGGCGCGCCGGCAGCCAGTGCCGAAGAGTTGAGGCCGCATGAGATGTAGCGACGAAGGTGTTGGCGCTCCCTCTCCCGCTTGCGGGGGAGGGTTGGGG
>NZ_JBXEJO010000086.1:0-40920 GCF_056837965.1 Bradyrhizobium ferriligni | reverse complement strand
AATCCCATCTTGGTGAGAGCCCCCACCCGCCGCGCTAAGCGCGTCGGCCTCCCCCGCAAGCGGGAGAGGCTGAGCGAGCCTGCGGTTCAACTCTGCTTCAACCAACAATTCATCGCGCTCTAGCGCACGCCGCGGCGAAATCTCGTCGCGGCGTTCGTACGATCGGCCTCGCGCGTGTCGAGGCAATAGCTGTGTTCCTTCTCCCGGAATTTCTGAACGGAATCGCAGAGCGCCATGCCGGCGACGGGGTTGTCGGCGATCCCCGATTGCTTCAGGAGATCGTCCGAAACATCGAAACCCCCGGGAACGAAATGTCCATCACGAAACGCTCGCTTGTCCTGGTCGCAATTGCCGCCATGTGTCTCTCATTTGCGGCCGGCGCTGCCCGAGCGGAGGATGGCGTGCTGCGGGTCGGCATCATCACCGACATGAGCGGGCAATATTCCGACGGCAATGGCCCGGGATCGGTGATCGCGGCACAAATGGCGGCGGAGGAAATCGGCGGCACGGTCGCCGGTCGCAAGATCGAGATCATTTCGGCGGATCACCAGAACAAGCCTGACGTGGCGACCGGCATCGTGCGCAACTGGATCGACAACAAGGGTGTCGACGTGGTCGCCGAAGGCGTCAATTCCGCGGTGGCACTCGCGATCCAGACGGTGACGCGCGAACGCAAGAAGCTGTTCCTGATTTCGGGCTCCGGTTCGTCCGATCTCACCGGCAAGCAATGCTCGCCGACCAGCGTGCAGTGGACCTACGATACCTATGCCTCCTCGAACGCGACGGCGAAAGCCGTGGTTGCGCGCGGCGGCACGCCCTGGTTCTTCCTGACGGCGGATTACGCGTTCGGCCAGGCGCTGGAGCGCGATGCGAGCAAGGCCGTGACATCGGCCGGCGGCAAGGTGCTCGGCGCGGTCCGCCACCCCTTCGACACCGCCGATTTCTCGTCCTTCCTGCTGCAGGCCCAGTCCTCCGGCGCCAAGATCCTGGCGCTTGCCAATGCAGGTTCCGACTTCCGCAACGCGGTGTCGCAGGCCGACGAGTTCAACATCCGCGCCAGCATGCAGGTCGTCGCACTGCAGGTGACGCTCACCGACGTGCCCGCGCTTGGCCTCGCGCATGCGCACGATCTGCTGTTCACCGATTCCTTCTATTGGGATCGCACGCCGGAGACGCGCGTCTTCGCCCAGGAGTTCTTCAAGCGGCATGGCGCGATGCCGACCGCCTACCAGGCCGGCGTCAACTCGGCGCTCCGGCACTATTTCAAGGCGGTCGCCGCCACCAACTCGGTCGATTCGGAAACCGTGATCGCGCAAATGCGCAAGACCCCGGTCAATGATTTCTTTGCCCAGAATGGCCTCGTGCGCGAGGACGGTCGGATGGTGCATGACATGTATCTGATGCGCATCAAGAAGCCGGAGGAGTCCAGGAGCAAATGGGACCTCTACGAGTATCTCGCGACGGTGCCGGGCGACCAGGCCTTCCGTCCGCTCGATGAAGGCGGCTGCCCCTACGTCGCCAAATCGCACTAGCTGCGTCAGAAATTTGCATCGAGCCTTCGCGTGAGTTTTTCTCCTATCATGCGCGAGTTTTGATCGGTTGTCCGGTGCCGATCCTGACGATACGTTCGCATTGAGATCGATCCCAGTTGGCAGATCATGCTCCTGCGCAGTTCCGAGCGATCTGCGGCGTGCGGCGCGTTGACCTCGCTGAGACCTTCTCGTCCGCCCTGCAAGGCCGGGCGCAGAAGCGATCCGGACAGGAGACGCGGCAACATGACGGGCGACACGGGTGTTCGGGCCGGCCAGTGCCATTGCGGCGCGGTGCGTTTCGAGGCGACGCTCAGCGACGGCTTCAATTCGATCCGCCGCTGCACTTGCTCTTACTGCCGGATGCGGGGCGCCGTCGTTGCCATGGCGGAGATGGGCGGGATCAAGATCCTGCACGGTGAGGATGCGTTAACGAGCTACCGCTTCCATACCGGATCGGTGCAGCACTTCTTCTGTTCGCGCTGCGGAATCTACACCCATCATCAACGACGATCGAACCAGAACCTGTATGCCGTCAATGTGGCCTGCCTGGACGGCGTAAGCCCATTCGATTTCCCCGAGGTGCCTGTGATGGACGGTGTCAATCATACGAACGACACCGGCAAGCCGACGCGCCGGGCAGGCACACTCCGCTTCATCCCGGCCGACTAACGATCGCTGTCGGCCGACGACCGCCCGGCTCGTCGCGGGACGACGGTGAAAGGGAAGGGAGCCATTCCACCGGTGATCGTGCAACAAGTTCAGTGTCGTCCCTGCCTAGTGCGCAATTGCGCACGGGAGCAGGGACCCATAACCACCGATGGTCATTGTTTCACGACGCTGGAACAAGGAGTCCCCTTAACAACCTCGGCCGCGGAGTATGGGTCCTGGCTTTCGCAGGGACGACAGCTGTGGTGAACTCAAGCGGACCGTCATCGCGACGGCCCCATCACCGTGTTCACGAGGCACCATGACCAACACCATCGAGGCTTCCGACGGCGGCTACCGCTTCATGCCCGGCGTCAGTCAGTATTCCTGCGGCATCGGTGCGCTGCCCGGCTTTGCCATCGAGCGCGTCAGGTTCTCTGAACCGGTGCCCTTGAGCGCGGGTTTTGCAAGGATTGCCGACATCATCAAAGCGGCGGGCCGTCCGCTGACGGCATTCGGCGCCTGCGAGCTGCGCTCCCCGGCGCCGTTCACCGAGGACGGGTTCAGGGCCTTCAACGATATCTACATCAAGACGCTGGTGGCCTGGGGCGTGATGCGGGACGGCGTCAATCCGGTGGCGCGCAGCAATGTCTGTCCGAAGCTCGATCCGCCCGGCGAGCCGAGCTTCCACGCCTTCTGCTACACGGTGCCGGCCGCCAAGGACGCACCAACCAGCTTCGTCGTCGCCGGCAGCGGCGAGTCGGTCGAGGGCAAGGCCAATTACCGCGATCACACCGTCGCCCTTGGCGACACCAGCCCGGCCGGCCTCCTGGCGAAGGCGAAATTCGTGGCCGACGAGATGGAACGCCGGATGAGCGCGTTCGGCGGCCGTTGGCAGGACACCACCGCGGTGCAGCTCTACACCGTGCACGACGCCTATCCGGTGCTGGAAAGCGAACTCGGCCGCCGCGGCGTGCTTCGCAACGGCTTGACCTGGCATTTCGACCGGCCGCCGGTGGTTGGGCTCGACTTCGAAATGGATTGCCGGCGCGTGCATCGCGAGCGCGTGGTGTGATGTGTCGGTCGCGTGATGCATCAAAAGCGCGTGTGGGTGCATGTGGAAGCGTGCGCCCTTTCTTGACACGGATCGCGTCAACCGTTTCCCTTCGCCATCGACGTCAGCGGCTGGGTGAGCGCGGGTGCAGAACGAATCTGTGATCAGGCGGCGGGATCTGCTGGCGCTGATTGGCACCATTGCCGGCAGTTCGGCGATGTATCACGCGATGACGAGCCTCGGCTTCGCGTCGGAATCCGCCTACAAGGGGCCGCTGAAGCTCGCGGGCGACGTGAAGGGCGCCTCGGTGCTGATTCTCGGCGCAGGGCTTGCCGGGATGACGGCGGCGCTGGAGCTGCGCAAGGCCGGCTACAAGGTCCAGATCCTCGAATTCAACAACCGCGCCGGCGGCCGCAACTGGTCGATCCGCGGCGGCGACAGTTTTGTCGAGCTCGGCGGCTTCAGGCAGACCAGCCAGTTCGAGCAGGGGCTCTATCTCAATCCCGGCCCGTGGCGGATTCCCTATCATCACCGTGCGCTGCTCGACTACTGCCGCCGGCTCAATGTGACGCTGGAACCCTTCATCCAGCTCAATCACAACGCCTATCTGCACGCGACGCGTGCATTCGGCGGCAAACCGCAGCGCTTTCGCAGCATCAAGGCGGATTTCCAGGGCGGGGTCTCGGAGCTGCTCGCGAAGATCACCCAGCAGGGCCGGCTCGACGAGACCGTCGGCAAGGAAGATCAGGAGATCCTGCTGCAGTCGCTGCGCGACTGGGGCGCGCTGGATCGCGACTACAAGTACAATGCCAACCTCGTGTCGGCCGAGTTCCGTGGTTATGCGCGCGATCCCGGCGGCGGGTTGATGGGCGATCCGCTGCCCAGCGACCCGATCCCGCTGCAGGAGCTGCTGCGGTCGCGGATGTGGCGCTATCTGCAGACCTTTGCGCGCTACGATTTCCAGACCACCATGTTCCAGCCGGTCGGCGGCATGGACATGATCGGCAAGGCGTTCGCGCGCGAGGTCGGCGATCTCATCCGCTATGGCGCCAAGGTAACGCAGATCCAGCAGAACGGCTCCGGCGTCACCGTGAGCTATGTCGACACCGCCAGCCCATCCACGGTGCAGCAGGCCACCGCCGATTGGTGCATCTGCACCATCCCGTTGCCGATCCTGAGCCAGTTGCCGGTCGATGTCAGCGCGCCGATGAAGAGTGCGATCGACTCCGTGCCCTATGCCGCCTCGGTGAAGATCGGCCTGCAGTTCAAGCGGCGGTTCTGGGAGGAGGATGACGCGATCTATGGCGGCATCAGCTATACCGACCTGCCGATCCGGCAGATCGCCTATCCGAACTATGGCTTCAACCGCGGCGGCCGCGGCATCCTGCTCGGCGCCTACATGTATGGCGGTGCCAATTCCTTCGAGTTTACCGCGATGACGCCTGCCGAGCGGGTCGCCAGCGCGGTCGAGTTCGGCGCCGCAATCCATCCGCAGTACAGAAACGAATTCGAGAACGGCGTCGCGGTGGCCTGGCATCGCGTGCCGTTCACGCTCGGCTGCGCCGGCGAATGGACCGAAGCCGCCCGCGCGCAGCATTACCGCAATCTCTGCCAGATCGACGGCCGTATCGTGCTGGCGGGCGAGCACGCCTCGCAGCTGCCGGCCTGGCAGGAGGGCGCCATCTTGTCCGCGCTCGACGTCATCTCCCGGCTGCACGAACGCGTGGTGAAGACATGATGATGCGGACCGCAACATCCGTCGTCGCCGCACTGGCGCTGCTGTCGGCGACGGCAGCCCTTGGGCAGGACAGTAGCGCGGGCAAGCGCACCTTCTCTTCGGGCTACCGCTTCGTCGAGATGACCGGCGAGGAGCTGTTCGCCAATGTGTGCCAGGGCTGCCACATGCCGGATGCGACGGGCGCGAGCGGGGCGGGCAGCTATCCGTCGCTGGCCGGCAACAAGAATCTCGAGGCCGGCAGCTATCCGGTCTTCCTGGTCATCAATGGCCGCCGCGGCATGCCGGCATTCGGCGACATGATGACCGATGGTCAGATCGCCGCCGTTGTGAATTATCTGCGGACGCACTTCAGCAACAACTATGAGGACGCGGTGACGACCAAGGATGTCCAGGACGCCCGCCGCTGACAAAAACACTCGGGAGAGTTTGATGAAATTCATCGGTATCGCACTGGGCGCCGCGTTATCGGCGATGGCGACCGCTGCCTCGGCTGACGTGGTCAGGCATCCGATTCCCAACTCGACATTCCCTATCGCGCAGGCCGTGACCGTCACCGGCAACACCACGACCGTCTATGTCAGCGGCCAGGTGCCGCCGGCGATCAACAAGGACGCCGATCCGTCGAGCGTGCAGGCCTATGGTGATACCAGGACGCAGACCGTCGGCGTGCTCAACCGCATCAAGGCCATTCTGGAAGGCCAGGGCCTTGGCATGGGCGACGTCGTCAAGATGCAGGTGTTCCTGGTGCACAACGCATCGGCGCCGATGGACTTCAAGGCCTTTATGGAGGGCTACACCCAGTTCTTCGGCGGCAGCCAGCCGAACCTGCCGGCGCGCTCGGTGGTCGGCGTCGCAGCCCTCGCCAATCCCGGATTCCTGGTCGAGATCGAGGTGATCGCGGCCAAGGATACCAACAAGGATTCGAAATAAGGACTGCAAATAGCGTACGCGAAACCGCGGAGCATGCGCGCGGAAATTGAAGGGCTCGCCGTCTTGCCAAAGCGCGTGTCGCCTGTCTGAATTCGCCCCAATCAGGTAGCGGAATTCTGGGAGAGCACGATGTCGCACAAGGCTAGAGACACGGTTCGATCGCTGCGGCTCGCGGCGGCGTTTGGACCGGCGCTGCTCGCAACTGGCGCCGCGGCGCAGGGGCTGACCGAGCAGCAGCAATTCGCCCGCGGCATCTACCAGGAGCTGGTCGAGATCAACACCACCACCGCGACCGGCGATACCCAGAAGGCGGCGGAGGCGATGGGCGCGCGGCTCCGCGCGGCGGGCTTCCCCGAGGCCGACGTGCACGTGTTCTCGCCGGCGCCGCACAAGGGCAATCTGGTGGCGCGGCTGCACGGCTCCGGCGCGCGCAAGCCGATCCTCCTGGTCGCCCATATCGACGTCGTCCCCGCCAACCGCGAGGACTGGTCGGTCGATCCGTTCAAGCTCACCGAGCAGGACGGCTATTTCTACGGCCGCGGCTCCAGCGACGACAAATACATGGCGTCCGCCTTCATCACCAATCTGATCCGCTACAAGAAGGAGGGCTACAAGCCCGACCGCGACATCATCGTGGCGCTCGAGACCGACGAGGAGATCCTCGATGCCAACGGTCTCGGCATGCAGTGGCTGATCAAGAACCACCGCGACCTGATCGATGCCGAGTTCGCGCTCAATGAAGGCGGCGGCGTCGGTCTCAAGAACGGCAAGGCGATCCGCAACAGCGTGCAGACCAGCGAGAAGGTCTCGATCGGCTACCAGCTCACGGTGAAGGATCGCGGCGGCCACTCGTCGCTGCCGCGCAAGGACAATGCGATCTATCACCTCGCCGAAGGCCTCGTCCGGCTTTCCAAATTCGACTTCCCGATGAACCTCAACGAGACGACGCGAATCTATTTCAGCAAGACCGCCGAGGTCGACACGTCGCATGCCGACGACATCAGGGCGATCCTGGCGCCGCAGCCCGACCCGGCGGCGCTGGCGCGGTTATCGGAGAATCCGGGTTATAATGCGCAGCTCCGCACCACCTGTGTCGCGACCATGCTGGAGGGCGGCCATGCCATCAATGCGCTGCCGCAGCTGGCGACCGCCAAGGTGAATTGCCGGATCCTGCCCGGCGAGCCGGTCGAGGGCGTGCAGGCGACGATCGAGCGGGTGCTCGCCGACAAGCAAATCGCGGTGGCTCCGACCGGCAAGGCCGTGCTGAGCCCGCCGTCGCCCCTGAACGAGGAGATCATGGGTTCGATCGAGAAGCTGTCGAAGGAGTTCTGGCCGGATGCGTCGATCGTTCCGGTCATGAGCACCGGCGCAACCGACGGCAGCTATCTGCGCAATGCCGGAATTCCGACCTATGGTCATTCCGGGCTGGCCGCCGATGTCGACGACAACCGCAACCATGGCAAGGACGAGCGCGTGCTCGTCAAGTCGTTCTACGAGGGCGAGGAGTATCTCTATCGCCTGGTCAAGATGCTCGCCGGCGGGAAATGATGGCTGACAGCAAGACAAAGACACGGGTTGCGGTCGCCGGCCTCGGCGCGATCGGCACCGACGTCGTCAAGGCGCTCGATCAGGGCATCGAGGGCCTGACGCTGGTCGCGGTGTCGGCGAACAATCCGGACAAGCACCGCGGCCGGGTGGCGGAGCTCAAGTCGGCGCCGAAGCTGGTGCCGATCGAGCAGCTGGCCGAGGTCGCCGACATCGTGGTCGAGTGCGCGCCGAGCAAGGTGGTCCGTGCGATCGTGGCGCCGGTGGTCGAGCGCGGCAAGACCGCGGTCGTGCTGAGCGTCGGCGCGCTGCTGCAGAACGAGGACCTCGTCGATCTTGCGAGAGCCCATGGCGGGCAGATCATCGTGCCGACCGGCGCGCTGATCGGGCTTGATGCGGTGACCGCCGCGGCGATCGGAACCATTCATTCGGCGAAGCTGGTGACGCGCAAGCCGGTCGCGGGCCTCGTCGGCGCGCCGCACCTCGTCGAGAACAACATCCAAATTGAAGGCATCACCGAGCCGCTGCGTGTCTTCGAGGGCAGTGCGCGCGGCGCCGCAAAGGGCTTTCCGGCCAACCTCAACGTCGCGGTGGCGCTGTCGCTGGCCGGCATCGGCCCCGACCGCACAAGGGTCGAGATCTGGGCGGATCCGACCGTGACCCGCAACACCCACCGGATCGAGGTCGATTCCGATTCCGCGCGGTTCTCGATGATGATCGAGAACATTCCCTCGGAGAACCCGAAGACCGGCCGCATCACCGCGCTGTCAGTGATCGCCTGCCTGTGCAAGCTGCGCTCGTCATTGCGGATCGGCACCTGATGAAGATTGCGCCCGACGATCTGTTGCTGGTCATCGACGTGCAGAACGATTTCTGCCCCGGCGGCGCGCTGGCGGTCACGGACGGCGATGCCGTCGTGCCGGTCGTCAACCGGCTCGCCAGCCGGTTCGACCATGTCGTGCTGACCCAGGACTGGCATCCGGCGGGCCACAGCTCGTTTGCGACCTCGCATCCGGGCGCGGCGCCGTTCTCCGAAATCGCCATGCCGTATGGGCAGCAGACCCTGTGGCCGGATCATTGCATCCAGGGCAGCGCGGGCGCGGCGTTCCATCCCGACCTTGCGACCGAGCCGGCCGAGCTCGTGATCCGCAAGGGGTTCCGGGCCGCGATCGATTCCTACTCGGCGTTCTTCGAGAACGACCGCAAGACGCCGACCGGGCTCGCCGGTTATCTGCGCGAGCGCGGCCTCAGGCGCGTCGTGATGACGGGGCTCGCCACGGACTATTGCGTGCAGTATTCGGCGCTCGATGCGCGGCGGCTCGGTTTCGATACCACGGTGGTGCTGGCGGGCTGCCGCGCCATCGATCTCGGCGGTTCGCTTGCCGTCGCCACCGCGGCGATGCGCGAGGCCGGGGTGGAGCTTGTCGAGGAGCTCGTCTGAGCGGCGCCAAAGAGGGGCAAAAACCGTTGTTTTGACTGGCTTTTTGTTCTAATCCCCAGCCGTTGATGATCACGCGCAGCGGAGCTTTCGTGTCGGGACAGGTTTTGCGGATTGGGACGCGCAAGAGCGCGATGGCGCTCGCGCAGACGGATGAGGTCGCGCGCCTGCTGCGCGCTTCGGCGCCGGACCTTGCCGTCGACATCGTCAAGTTCGAGACCCGCGGCGACCAGGACCAGACCAGCAAGCTGTTGCGCCATGGCGGCAAGGGCGGCGCCTTCGTCGCCGAGATCCGCGAAGCCATGCGCGCCGGCACCTTGCAGGCGGCGATGCATTCGCTGAAGGACGTGCCGGGCAACGAGGAGACGCCGGGTCTCGTCATCGCCGCGATGCTGGCGCGCGATGCCGCCAATGACAGCCTCGTGCTGCGGCCGGGCTTGTCGCTCGACACCCTCCGCGCCGCGCGCGGCAAGGGCTTCATGATCGGCACCAATGCAGTCCGCCGCGCCGCCTATCTGCGCCGGCTGTTTCCGGAAGCGACCGTGATCCATTATCGCGGCGCCGCCGATACGCGGGTGGCCAAGCTCGATCGCGGCGACAAGCAGCGGCTGCCCGGTGGCGGCGAAGTGGGGCCGGCGGATGCGCTGGTGATGGCGCGCTCGGGCCTGGAGCGCATCGGCATGACCGCGCGCATCGCGCATGATTTCTCGGTCGGCGAGATGCTGCCGGCGGTCGGCCAGGGCATTGTCGCGGTGGAATGCGTCGAGACCGATTGGGCGACGCGTGCGAGGCTTGCCGGGATCGACAACGCGCCGTCGCGGCTCGCCGCCGAGGCCGAGCGCGAGGTGCTGTGGGTGCTCAACGGTCATTGCAATTCGCCGATCGCCGGCCACGCCACGCTCGCGGGCAGCGAGATGACGCTGCGCGCCTCCGTGCTCGACGAGGCCGGTGCCGGCTTCATCGAGGTGACGCGGCGTGGGCCCGCGGATCGTCCGCGCGAACTCGGCCGCGCCGTCGGCATGGAGTTGTTGGAGAAGGGCGCCGCCGAAATCATCGCCCGCACCCGGATCGACGAATAGCGATATCCATCCCACGTCGTCCCGGCGAAAGCCGGGACCCATAACCACGAATGTTGGTTGTGGGACGATGCTGGGACCGCAGCTCGCTTGAACAACTACCGACGGTGGTTATGGGTCCCGGCTTTCGCCGGGACGACACCGGTGTGTGGGGCCTAATCCCGATCAGCTCGCAGCGGCCAGCTGCCGATGATGCGGAAGCACGATGCGCTGTCGGTCTGCTTGAACAGCGCGATGCGGTCGATTGCGAGCCGCGTGAGGTCGATCGCCGCGAACCGTGTGCGCAGCTGCGCCACGATCGGGCCGCGCCGCTCGTCGCCCAGCCGCCCCGTCAGCGTCATGTGGAAGCGGAACTCCTCCATGACGTAGGGATAGCCCCAGCGGTCGAGATAGTCGCACTGCCGCGCGGTGAGCCGCTCGGGCTTGCGCCGCGCGCGATCCGCGGCTGTCAGCGGGGTACGGAACGCGTCGAATTCGGTGACGCAGTCGGCGGCAAGCTGCTGCAGTTCGTCCGAGCGGCTGGCCGGGATCACCGCGATGAAGCCGCTGATCGCGTCGACCACCGGTTCGATCACCGGAATGCGCCGCGCGCGGCCGGCGAAGGCGGCACAGGCATCGAGAAGCTCGGCCTCGCTTCGACCGTCGGCGAGCGCGGTGGGCGCCTTCAGCGTGGCGTGGAATCCATACTTGCGCGGATCTTCGCTCACCTCGCGCCAGTCGGACGTGACGCCTTCGGGAAACGGCAGGTCGTCGCCCGACACCGCATCGTAACCGAGCAGTGTCGAACCGAAGCGGTGCAGGACGCTGTCGGGTGACGGCGCATAGTAGATCGCGTAGCGCGGAGTGCTGGACATGGGCTTGGGCTACGCCGCCGCAACTGTCTTGCGCGGCGCGCGCGAATGAACAAGGCAGCTTGCGTCCGCCAGATGCACCAGACGTCCGGCTGAGATCACGGCGACGATGCGTGGCCGCAGCGGCGCCTTGTCGTCGACGACGACGATGTCGGCACGGCGGCCCACCGCGAGCACGCCGCGATCGGCGAGCCCTGCCGCGCGCGCCGGTGCCGACGAGATCAGGTCCCAGGCCCTGGCGAGCGGCAGGATGCCGTCGGCGACGAGGCGGAACGCCGCGAGCAGCTGCGCCGGATAGTAGTAGTCCGACGCCAGCACCGAGCAGAGGCCCTGTGCGATCATGTCGGATGCCTTCGTCCAGCCGGTGTGGCTGCCGCCGCGCACCACATTGGGCGCGCCGAACACGATGAAGTCGCCCGCGCCAGCGGCATCGCGCGCGGTCTCCTCATTGACGGGGAATTCGGCGATCACAGCGCCCAGCGCGCGAAACTCCTGGCGCATCGCCGGGCTGTTGTCGTCGTGTGAGAGCATACGGATATCAGCCGCGCGCGCAGCCGCGGCCAGTCGCGCGATCGAGGCGGGCACTTCGGGACGGCGCGCCACAACCCGGTCGAGCATGTCGTTGACGGCCTCGAGGGAGAGCCCGGTGCGTTCGGCCAGCTGGTTGCGTTTCTTCGGCTTGACGTTGCTGTGGTCGTTGAAGGCGAACAGGTCGATGCGGCCTTCGCTGAGCCATTGAATGATTTCGGCCTCGGCCTCGAGATTGTGGGTCTCGTGGCGCAGATGGAAGCGGGTGTCGGCGGCGAGCTGCGGCCGCAGCGCCTCGATCGCATCGAGCAGCTTGCGCGCATTCTCCGCGCTGCGCAGGCCGGGCTCCCACGACCAGGTCGTGCCATGGAATACGGTGGTGATGCCGTTGGCGATCGCCTGCCGGTCGCTGTCAACAAGCGCCACGTCGGTCGGGAAGTCGACGCTTGGGCGTGGCATCATCTGCCGCTCGAATGCATCGCCGTGCAGGTCGATGATGCCGGGCAGCACCAGGAGGCCGGTGGCATCGATGTGAAGCGCGGCGCGACCCTGCTCGGCGTCGAGCGCACCGATGTCGCGGCCCGCGGTCCGCAGCGAGGTCTCGACCAAGGCGCCGTCAACCAGCGTGCGCCCGCCCTCGATGAAAATGTCCGTCACGATGCGGCGCTCCGTTGTTTGTTCTGTGATGGGGATACGGCCTCGGCCTCATGCTTGTCGAGGAATTCCTCGACCGCGAGTTTGCGAAAGTCGGGCAGGACACGCCGAAGTGTTTCGTGATCCCAGTCCCACCATGCGAGCGCGGCGAGGCGGTCGGCGATCGTCTCGGAGAAGCGCCGCTTCACCGGCCGCGCCGGATTACCGGCAACGATGGTGTAGGCGGGAACGTCCTTGGTCACGATCGCGCCGGCGGCAATGACGGCGCCGGTTCCGATGTTCCGTCCTGGTAACAGGATCGCACCATGCCCGATCCAGACGTCATGGCCGATATGCACGTGATGCGCACGTCGCCAGTTGAAGAAGTCGGTGTCGTCGCTCTCTCCGGGAAAATACGCGCTGGCGCGATAGGTGAAATGCGCCTGGGTAGCGCGATGCATCGGGTGGTTGCCGGGGTTGATGCGGGTCATCGCCGCGATCGAGCAGAACTTGCCGATCGAGGTGTAGGTGATCTGGCTGTCGTTCACGACGTAGGAATAGTCGTCCATGCTGACTTCAAGCAGGATCGTGCGCGCGCCGACCTCGGTGTATTTGCCGAGCTTGCTCTCACGGACCGACGCAGTCGGGTCGACGGTCGGCACAACCGAGAGTGTCTTTCCGGCCATCAGGGCCTCCGCAAATCTTCAAGAATCTTGGGCTTCCGGGGATGCGTGCTCGTCATCGGGACGCTTGATGACAACATCATGACGTCGGGATGACGGCAAGCGAGCGACAAGGGAGGGGTGTGGACGATCGCCGCACCGCAGCGCTGTCGTCACATAACTGTAAAACGCCGGGGATAGCGATGGCCCAACGAGGCGCGGTTGGAGCATTACATGCTGGTGGTGGAAGGTTTGACGTGCCGGTTCGGCACGAAAGCCGCAGTCGACAACGCGTCCTTTTCGATCGCGCCGGGCAGCTTTGTCGGCGTGATCGGCCGCTCCGGTGCCGGCAAGTCGACGCTGTTGCGGATGATCAATCGTCTCGCCGATCCGACCTCCGGCCGTATCCTGTTCGAAGGCACCGACGTTACCGCGTTGCGCGGCAAGGAACTGCGGCGGTGGCGCGCGCGCTCGGCGATGATCTTCCAGCAGTTCAATCTGGTCGGCCGCCTTGATGTGCTGACCAACGTGCTGATGGGTCGGCTGGCCCAGATTCCGTCATGGCGCTCGCTGGTGCAGGTCTGGCCGGAGCAGGACAGGGCGCTGGCGCTGTCGGCGCTCGAGCAATTCGACATCGCCCAGCTCGCGGCACAGCGCGCCGACCAGCTCTCCGGCGGCCAGCAGCAGCGCGTCGCGATCGCCCGCGCGCTGGTGCAGGAGCCCGACATCATTCTCGCCGACGAGCCGATCGCCTCGCTCGATCCGCGCAACACCAAGATCGTGATGGACGCGCTGCTGCGCATCAACAAGCATTTCGGCATCACTGTGCTTTGCAATCTGCACTCGCTCGACCTGGCGCGGACCTATTGCGACCGCTTGGTCGGCATGGCCGCGGGTCGCGTGGTGTTCGATGGCGCCCCCGCGGCGCTCACCGACCATATCGCCCGCGAGCTCTATGACCTCGAGGCCAATGACGTCATCGGCGCGGCACCGCTGCCCGCGCCCGACGGTGCAACTGCGCCGGCACTCGGCACCGCAGCCGCGGCCTGAGCGTCGCGCACTTTTCAATCTGGGAGGCCGAGCATTTTGCTCGGCCAACAGGTGCAACTACGACAAAAGAGGGGTAGTCATGTTCACTCGTCGCATCATTCTGGCCGGCGCTGCCGCGCTGGCATTTGCCGGTCCGGCCTCCGCGCAGGACTGGAAGGCAAAATATCCGGAGCTCACCTTCGCGGTGGTGCCGGCCGAGAACGCCTCCGGCGTCACCGAGCGTTGGACGCCGTTCGTCGCGTATCTGTCGAAGGAACTCGGCGTGAAGGTCACGCTGCGCATTGCCAACGACTACGCGGCCGTCATCGAGGGCCAGCGCGCCGGCAACATCCAGATCGCCAGCTACGGCTCGGCCTCGTTCTCTCGCGCGCGCTTGACCGGCGTCAAGACCGACGCGTTCGCCAACGATATGAACGCCGACGGTTCGACCGGCTATTACTCGGTGTTCTTCGTCAAGGCGTCGAGCCCGTACAAGACCGTCGAGGACCTGAAAGGCAAGAATCTCGGCTTGGTCGATCCGAACTCGACGTCCGGCAACAACGTGCCGCGCTTCGAACTCAACAAGATGGGCATCGGGAACGCCGAGGGCTATTTCGGCAAGGTCGTGTTCACCGGCAGCCACGAGAACGCCGTCTTGGCGCTGTCGCAGGGAACCGTTGATGTGGCCGCCAACCAGTGGACCAACGAGGACGATTCCACGCTCGCCCAGATGCTGACCAAGGGCATGCTGAAGAATGCCGACGGCTCGGCGATGAAGAAGGATGATTTCCGCATCATCCACAAGTCGGCGCTGATCATCAACGGCCCTTATGCGTACAACACCGATCTTCCGGAGGATCTGAAGGCCGCGATCGCAAAGGCCTTCTTCGACGCCCCGACCAAGGACAAGGCCGCCTTCGACCGTCTATCCGACGGTCAGAAGAAGGGCTTCCATCCCGCCACCACCAAGGATTGGGACGGCACCATCGAGCTGATCAAGTTCGTCGACGGTTTGCGCAAGAAGGCGAGCTGATCGCACGCCTGACGTCACGAGGGCCGGGCGTATCGCCCGGCCCTTTCTCTCCACTCAACTCCGAACCGGACTGGCACGCGTCGATGGCGACCGCCGTATCCATTCTTCCAGCGCAGCAACTGGCGACGCTGGAGGACGCCTACCGCAAGTCCGTCGCACGCAAGCGGTTGAAAGCCGCGCTGGCAACGGCGGCCTTCTGTGCGGTGCTGGTGATCGCGGCGTTCGGCGCGGAAGTGAACCTGCGCACGCTGTTCACCTATTTCGGCAATTTCGTCAGCTATTTCGATCGCATCCTGACGCTGGATTCCGGCGCGCGGGTCTGGACCGATCCCGCCGAATGGTTCTGGGGTTGGCATAAATGGCTGAAGATGCTCGGCGAGACGATCCTGATCAGCTATGTCGGCACGCTGACGGGTGCCGTGCTCGCCTTCGCGCTCAATTTCTTCGCGGCCCAGAATACGTCGCCGGGCCCGTGGGTACGTTTCACGATCCGCCGCCTGCTGGAACTCGCGCGCACCGTTCCCGGCATCGTGTTCGCGCTGATCTTCGTGATCGCGTTCGGCCTCGGGCCGATGGCCGGCGTACTGGCGATCGCGATCCACACCACCGGGGCGCTGGGCAAGTTGTTCGCCGAGATCGTCGAGAACGCCGACATGAAGCCGGTCGAGGGCATCCGCTCCACCGGCGCGAGCTGGCTGTCCTGCATGCGCTTTGCCGTGCTGCCGCAGGTCTCGGCCGGCTATGCCAGCTATGCGCTGCTGCGCTTCGAGATCAACGTCCGCGAGGCGTCGGTGATGGGCTTCGTCGGCGCTGGCGGCATCGGCCAGGAGCTGGTGGTCGCGATCCGCAAGTTCTACTATTCCGACGTCAGCGCCATCCTCATCACCATCATCGTCACCGTCTTCATCATCGACATCTCGACCGGCTGGCTGCGCGGCCGGCTGTTCGGCAAGGAGACCCGTCGATGAGCCAGATGCCGAGGCCGGACACCACGGAACTGCGCGCGAAGTACCCCGGCGTCTTCGAACGTCCCGCATCGGCACGGCTGGCGATGCCGGCCATGATCGCGGCGGCGCTCGCGATCTTCGTGTTCGGACTGGTCGATCTCGATTTCTCGCCGTCCAGGCTGATCGCGGGCCTCGGCCAGCTCGGCTGGATCACCATGCTGATGCTCCCGCCGAATCCGGGCTCGTCGTTTCCGCTCTACATGCAGGCGCTCGGCGAGACGCTGTCGATCGCGGTGCTCGGCACCACGCTTGCCGCGCTGCTGGCGCTGCCGGTCAGTCTGCTGGCGGCGCGCAACATCATCCCCTCGAACCTGATCCGCTTTCCGGTGCGCCGCTTCCTCGATTCGATCCGCGGCGTCGATACGCTGATCTGGGCGCTGGTCTGGATCAACGTCGTCGGCCTCGGCCCGTTCGCCGGCGTGCTGGCGATCATGGTGTCGGACTTCGGCGCGTTTGGAAAGCTGTTCTCGGAGGCGATCGAGGCGGCGGATCGCAAGCAGGTCGAGGGCATCCGCGCGTCCGGCGGCAACGCGCTGCACGAAATCCGCTTCGGCCTGTTGCCGCAGGTGCTGCCCGTGATCGCCGGTCAGGTGCTCTACTTCATCGAGTCCAACACCCGTTCGGCCACCATCATCGGCATCGTCGGCGCCGGCGGCATCGGATTGCAGCTCGCCGAGCAGATCCGCGTGCTGGAATGGCAGAAGGTATCGTTCCTGATCCTGATGATCCTGATCGCGGTCGCCGCGATCGACTTCATCTCCAGCAAGCTGCGCTTTGCGATCATTGGACAGAGGGCGGTGGTGTAGCTCGCCATGCGCTCAAATCCTTCTCCCCTTGTGGGAGAAGGTGGCGCGAAGCGCCGGATGAGGGGTATCTCTCCGCGAACTCAGAAGCCGACGTGTTCGCGGAGAGATACCCCTCACCCGGATCGCATCTAGTGATGCGATCCGACCTCTCCCACAAGGGGAGAGGTGCACCGTCAGTGTGGCTGCACACTCAGCCGTTCTCGACCAGAAACTCGACGCGCTCGGCGGCGAAGCGCGAGCGCTTGGTCACCAGCGGCTGGTCCAGCATGTCGACGTCGGTGGCGTCGACCACCAGCACCGGCCGTCCCAGCGGCAGGTCGAGCCGCGCGGCGTCGGTCGCATCGACGATCGCCGCGGTGATCCGGGTCGAGGCGCGGTGGTAGTCCTTGACGCCGTAATGTCCGAGCAGCTTGGTCATCGAGCGAACGTTGGCGAACACGCTGCCGGCATCGGGAAACCGCTCGGCCGACAGCCAGGTGGTGGAAACGCAGATCGGCGTCCGGTCGGCGAGCCGCACCGCTTCGATCCGGATCAGTGGCGCACCGATCTTCAGGCCCAGCTCGCGGGCGATCTCGCGGTTGGCAATGTCGTCGCCTGCCTCGATCAACTGGCCGCGCGGCTCGTGGCCGCCGGCGCCGACGATCTCGGAAAATCGCGTGCGTGAGCGCAAGGGATAAGCGAGGCGCTGGGCTTCGACATAGGTGCCGCTGCCGCGCTCCGCGCGCACCAGGCCGCGTTCGGCCAATGCGGCGAGCGCCCGCCGCACGGTGTGGCGGTTGACCCGGTACGTCTCGGCGATCTCCATCTCGCCGGGCAGCTTTTCGCCGGCGGCGAAGCGGCCGTCAGCGATGCCGCGCTCGATGCCGTCGGCGACCTGCCGCCATAAGGCGACGCCGGAACTTTCCTGCATGCTCATGGCGCGGTGATACCAGAAATCTTTGGTTTGTCACGAAACAGTCATGGCGCTCCGCTATCAAGTTGTCTAGTATCATAGACAACTTGATGCAAGCAAGGTTGCCCAAAGGTTTGCCCATGAGTTCGACCATGAGTTCGACCGGACCAAACAGCAAGCAGGCCCAGCGCAAGGCCGCGATGACGGTGCTGGCGCACGCCGCCGCGACCGACATCGCCGGCAGGCTGGCGGCGATCGCGGTGCCCGCGCATGAGAACCTGCGCGAGCCGGAAAACGGCCTTGTGATGCTGCGCGGACGGATCGGCGGCGACGGTGCGCCGTTCAATCTCGGCGAGGCGACGGTGTCGCGCGCGGCGGTGCGGCTTGCGACCGGCGAGGTCGGCTTCGGCTACACGCTCGGCCGCGACGCGCGCAAGGCGCAGATGATCGCGCTGTGCGACGCCATGGTGCAGTCGGCGGAGCTGTCCGGCGAGGTGGAGGCGAAGGTGATCGCGCCGCTGCGCGTCGCCATGAACGCCGAACGCGGCCGCAAGGCGGCGGAAACCGCGGCCACGCGGGTCGATTTCTACACGATGGTGCGCGGTGAGGGATGATGCAATGACGACGATTGCCGAAATGCCCACGGGCTTTGCCGACAAGGTGCTGTCGGCGCAGTCGACTTTCCGTTCCGTGATGGATGCGATGGCGCGCCCGGGCAGCGTGCAGCGCGTCGCCGCGAGCGTCGGAACGCCCGCCGGCATGATGCGCGGCGCGGCCGCGATCGCGCTGACGCTGTTCGATCACGACACGCCGATCTGGCTCGACGCCGCGATGTCGGCGACGCCGGACGTCGCCCGCTGGCTGAAGTTTCACGCCAGCGCGCCGGTGGTCACCGATTCCTCGATCGCGAGCTTCGCTTTGATCGGCGATGCCGCGAGCCTGCCGGCGCTCGATTGCTTCGCGTTCGGCAGCAGCGAATATCCTGACCGGTCGACCACGCTGATCCTGCAGGTCGACAGCCTGTCGCAGGGTCCGGCCTTCGCGCTGAAAGGGCCCGGCATCGACGGCAGCGCCGTGCTGCAGGCGATGCTCAAGCCGCCCGACCTGTTCCAGCGGCTCGCGATCAACGAAGCCCTGTTCCCGCGCGGCATCGATGTCGTGCTGGTCCATGACGATGCCATTGTGGCGATCCCGCGCACCACGCGGCTGATCGCAAGCGGAGTGTGAGCGATGTATGTAGCCGTCAAGGGAGGCGAGCGCGCCATCGAGAATGCTCATCGGCTGCTCGCGCATGAGCGGCGCGGCGACCGCGATGTGCCCGAGGTGACGCTGGCGCAGATCTCCGAGCAGCTCGCGCTTGGTGTCGATCGCGTGATGACCGAAGGCTCGCTCTACGACCGCGAGCTCGCGGCGCTCGCGATCAAGCAGGCGCGCGGCGATATGATCGAGGCGATCTTCCTGGTGCGCGCCTTCCGCGCCACGTTGCCGCGCTTTGGCGCCACCGAGCCGGTCAACACCGGCGAGATGCAGGTGCGGCGGCGGATCTCCTCGACCTTCAAGGACGTACCGGGCGGCCAGATCCTGGGACCGACCTTCGACTACACCCATCGCCTGCTCGATCCCCAGCTTGCGGAAGGTTTTGTACCCGAGCAGCCGGCGACCGCGGAGGCCTCGCAGGCCGCCACGCCGCGGGTGACCGACATTCTCGGCCGCGATGGTCTAATCGAATCCTCGCCGCAGGCAGATAGCGACACGCCGGTCGGCGACCTCACGCGCGAGCCGTTGAGCTTTCCGGCCGACCGCGATTTGCGGCTGCAGAACCTGGCGCGCGGCGACGAAGGCTTCCTGCTCGCGCTCGGCTACTCGACGCAGCGCGGCTACGGTCGCAATCACCCCTTCGCCGGCGAGATCCGCTTCGGTGAGGTCGAGGTCGAGTTCTTCGCCGAGGACGCGGGCTTTACCGTGCCGCTCGGCTCGATCGAATTGACCGAGTGCCAGATGGTCAACCAGTTCAAGGGCTCGACCACCGAGGCGCCGTGCTTTACCCGCGGCTATGGCCTCGCCTTCGGGCAGAGCGAACGCAAGACCATGTCGATGGCGCTGGTCGATCGCGCGCTGCGTGCGCGCGAGCTCGGCGAGGAGGCGGCGGCGCCGGCGCAGGATGAGGAGTTCGTGATGTCGCACTCCGACAATGTCCAGTCGACCGGCTTCGTCGAGCATCTCAAGTTGCCGCATTATGTCGACTTCCAGTCCGAGCTCGGCCTCTTGCGCAAGCTGCGGCAGGAGTTTGCCGAAGCCAATGCGGCCGTGGAAATGCAGGAGGCCGCGGAATGAACGCGCCGACGTACAATTTCGCCTATCTCGATGAGCAGACCAAGCGGATGATCCGCCGCGCGATCCTGAAGGCCATCGCGATCCCCGGCTATCAGGTGCCGTTTGCGAGCCGCGAGATGCCGATGCCCTATGGCTGGGGCACCGGCGGCGTGCAGGTGACGGCGGCGATCCTCGGTCCCGACGACGTGCTGAAGGTGATCGACCAGGGCTCGGACGACACCACCAACGCGATTTCGATCCGGAAGTTCTTCGGCAAGACCGCCGGTGTCGCGACCACGACCTCGACCACGGACGCGACCGTGATCCAGACCCGGCACCGCATTCCCGAGGCGTCGCTGCATGCCGGGCAGGTGCTGGTCTATCAGGTGCCGATCCCCGAGCCGCTGCGCTTCCTCGAGCCGCGCGAGACCGAGACGCGGCGCATGCACGCGCTCGCCGAATACGGGCTGATGCACGTCAAGCTCTACGAGGACATCGCGCGCTTCGGTCACATCGCCACCGCCTACGCCTATCCGGTGAAGGTGAACGCACGCTACGTGATGGACCCGTCGCCGACGCCGAAATTCGACAATCCGAAGATGGACAATTGCGCGGCGCTGCAGCTGTTCGGCGCCGGCCGCGAGAAGCGCATCTACGCGATCCCGCCCTACACCACGGTGGTCTCGCTTGACTTCGAGGATCACCCGTTCACGCGCTACCGCTTCAACGCGCCCTGCGCGCTGTGCGGCGCCGACAATTCCTATCTCGACGAGATCGTCACCGACGACAAGGGCGGGCGGATGTTCGTGTGCTCCGACACGGACTTCTGCGAGCAGCGCCAGGCCGCCGGCCATCACGGCACCGAGAGCGCAGCGCCGCACAAGGAGAAGGCGCATGTCTGAGCTCTCGAGCCTCGAGAACGATGAGCCGCTGCTGGTTGCCGAGGGGCTTGCCAAGAATTACGGCCGGCTTGCGGCCTGCCGCGACGTCTCGTTCGCGCTCTATTCGGGCGAGGTGCTGGCGATCGTCGGCGAGTCCGGCTCGGGCAAGTCGACGCTGCTGCAGCTGCTCTCGGCGCAGCTCGCGCCGAGCGCGGGCCGGGTGTGCTACCGGATGCGCGACGGCGTGCTGCGCGATCTCGCGGAGCTCGGTGAGGCCGAGCGGCGCTTCCTGTTTCGCACCGACTGGGGCTTCGTGCACCAGGACCCGGCGCAGGGCCTGCGCATGGGCGTGTCGGCCGGCGCCAATGTCGGCGAGCGGCTGATGGCGGTCGGCTGGAATCATTACGGCCGCATCCGCGACACCGCGTCGACCTGGCTGGAGCGGGTCGAGATCGATACCGGCCGCATCGACGACGCGCCGAAGACCTATTCCGGCGGCATGCGGCAGCGGCTGCAGATCGCCCGCAATCTCGTCACCGAGCCGCGGCTGGTGTTCATGGACGAGCCGACCGGCGGCCTCGATGTCTCGGTGCAGGCGCGTTTGCTCGACCTGATGCGCAACCTCGTCAGCGAGCTCGGGCTTGCGGCGATCGTCGTGACCCACGATCTTGCGGTGGCGCGCTTGCTCTCGCATCGCGTGATGGTGATGAAGGGCGGCCGCGTCATCGAGACCGGCCTCACCGACCAGGTGCTCGACGATCCGCGCGAGCCCTACACGCAGCTGCTCGTTTCCTCGATTCTTCCGCCATGAGCGTGCCAATGACCGCGATGATCGAACTTGCCGACGCCGAGAAGACTTTCACCATGCATCTGCAGGGCGGCGTCGAGCTGCCCGTGGTGCGCGGCGTCTCGTTCCACGCCGATCCGGGTGAGTGCGTGGTGTTGTCGGGCCCGTCGGGCGCCGGCAAATCCTCCATCCTGAAAATGATCTTCGGCAACTATCGCTGTGACAGCGGCCGGATCGGCATCCGCCATCACGGCAAGGTTGTCGACCTCGCCACCGCCGAGCCGCGTCAGGTGCTCAGCATCCGCCGCTCGACCATCGGCTATGTCAGCCAGTTCCTGCGCGCCGTGCCGCGGGTGGCGACGATCGACGTCGTTGCCGAGCCCTTGATCGTCAACGGCGTGGCGCGCGAGGAGGCCCGCACGCGCGCCGGCCAGCTGCTGCGCCGGCTCAACATTCCGGAGCGGCTGTGGACCTTGCCGCCCTCGACCTTCTCCGGCGGCGAGCAGCAGCGGGTCAACATTGCGCGCGGCTTCATCTCGGACCTGCCGATCCTGCTGCTGGACGAGCCGACCGCTTCGCTCGACGCGGCGAATCGCGCCGTGGTGGTCGAGCTGATCGCGGAGAAGAAAACCAAGGGCGTCGCGATGGTCGCGATTGTCCATGACGACGAAATCCGTCATCTGATTGCCGACCGCATCGTCGATGTGACCTCGTTCGCCGCTGCTGCCTGAAGGACCGTTTGAAATGACCGCCAAGCAAGACACCATCATCGGCAACGCCCGGCTGGTCCTCGCCGATCGCGTGATCGAGCAGGGCTGGGTCGCGATATCCGACGGCAGGATCGCGGAATTCGGCGAGGGCAGGGCGCCCGAGGCCGCCGAGGATGCCGGCGGCGACCTCCTGATGCCCGGGCTGATCGAGCTGCACACCGACCATCTCGAGATGCACTATGTGCCGCGGCCGAAGGTGTTCTGGAATCCGGTCGCGGCCGTGATCTCCTATGATGGTCAGCTTGCGACCTCAGGCATCACCACGGTGCTGGATTCGCTGCGGGTCTGGCGCGAGGACGGTGCCGAGGATGTCGACGGCCGCGCCGGCGTGCTGGCGGCGGCGATCGCGGCGGCGCGCGAGGAGAATCTGCTGCGCGCAGATCACTTCCTGCATCTGCGCTGCGAAGTGCCGATGCCTGATGTCGTTGCCGAGGCCAAGGAACTGATCGACCGGCCGGACGTGCGGCTGATGTCGCTGATGGACCACACGCCCGGCCAGCGCCAGTTCCGCGACGAGGTGAAGCTGCGCGACTATTATCGCGGCAAGGGCGGCGGCATGACCGACGCCCAGCTCGACGTGCTGTTCGCGCGCCGCTTCGCCTATCAGAAGGAATATGCTGTTGCGAACACCCGCGCTATCGTCGCCCTGGCGCATGAGTACAGGATCCCGCTGGCGAGCCATGACGACACCACTGACGAGAACGTGGTCGACGCCGTCAACGACAAGGTCGCGGTGGCGGAATTCCCGACCACGATGGAAGCTGCGCGGGGCTTGCACGCCGCCGGCATCGACATCCTGATGGGCGCGCCGAATGTGGTGCGTGGCGGCTCGCACTCCGGCAATATCGCGGCCGTCGATCTCGCCAATGAGGGCATGCTCGATATCCTGTCGTCGGACTACATCCCGTCCAGCCTGCTGATGGCGGCGTTGCAATTGCCGCGGCATGTGCCGGCAATCGATCTCGCTTCCGCCGTCCGCACCGTGACCAAGACACCGGCCGAGGCGGTCGGGCTCAACGACCGCGGCGAGATCGCGGTCGGCCGGCGCGCCGACCTGATCCGCGTGCACGTCGCGCGCGATCTGCCTGTCGTGCGCAGCGTCTGGCGCGAAGGGGGGAGGGTCGCATGACCGATGCATCCGTCGTCGCCGATCGGCGCGCCGGAATCGGTCCCGGCCGGCTGATCCTGGTGGTCGGCCCGAGCGGCGCCGGCAAGGACACGCTGCTGGGATTCGCCAAAGCGGCCTGTCGCGATGATCGCGATGTCGTGTTTGCCCGCCGGCTGATCACCCGCCAGGCCTCGGCGTCGGAGGACAATGAGGAGGTCAGCGCGGAAACCTTCCAGCGCGCGGTAGCCGCCGGTGACTACGCCATGCACTGGGAAGCGCACGGCCATCGGTACGCGCTGTCGCGGTCGATCGACGACGATATCGCTGCAGGACGCACCGTGATCGCAAACGTCTCGCGCACCGTGATTGCGGCGGCGCGCCGCAACTATGCCAATGCTGTCGTGGTGCTGGTCACGGCGCCGCCGGATGTGCTGGCCGCGCGGCTCGCGATGCGGGCGCGCAGCAGCGACGGCCTTCTCGAGCAGCGGCTGGCCCGCACCGTCGACGAGAGTACGTCGACGCCCGATTTCACCATCGTCAATTCCGGCACCGCCGACTATCATGCGCGACAGCTTGTCCGCATCATCAAAGGCGAACGCTGGGACGAATAGAGCGTTTTCGAGCGAAGTGGATACCGGTTCGCGTCAAGAAAACGCGTCAAAAAGAAGAGGAGAACGGCACGAATGTCGGTGATCGAAACGGTCGAGCAACTTGAGGCGATCTACGGCTTCCCGAACGACGCGTCGACCGTGAAGGTCGCCGATCACGTGACGCCGCTCTATCGTGTGCTCATCGAGAAGTCGCCGTTCGTGTCGCTTGCGACCGCAGGCCCCGAAGGGCTCGATTGCTCGCCGCGCGGCGACCTGCCGGGCTTCGTGCGCATCCATGATACGAAGACGCTGATGATGCCGGATCGCCGCGGCAACAATCGCTGCGATTCGCTGCGCAACATCGTTCGCGATCCCCGCGTCGGCTTGCTGTTCCTGATTCCCGGCTCGGGCAGCACGCTGCGCGTCAACGGCCGCGCTTATGTCACGGCGGAGCCGGAGCTGCTCGCCTCCTTCATGATGGAAGGCAAGGCGCCGCGCACGGTGATCGTAATGCATGTGGAGGAGATCTATTTCCAGTGCGCCCGCGCGATCGTGCGCTCCGATCTCTGGAATCCGGACAAGCGGGTCGATCCGAAGGCGTTGCCGACGCCGGGCCAGATCCTCGCCGAGATGAGCGAGCACACGGTCGGCGGCGAAAAATACGATCGCGAATGGCCGGAGCGCGCGCGGCAGACGATGTGGTGATCCGCGCGGATGGCTGGGATTAGACCTAGGCTTCGGCCCGGTCTTCCCAGTCCTCCCAGGTCACGTCAGCATTGATCTCGAGGTAGCGCGCAACGGCCACGCCGATGGTGGGGAAGAAGTTATTCTCGCCGAGTTGCGCCAGCAGGCCGAATTTCTTCAGCTTGTCCTTGACGGGATCCTTGAGCTCGGCAAAGCACAGCTCGATCTTCTGTGCGTGCAACGCCTCGTCGAGCTCGGCGAGAATGTCGCCCGCGGTCACGTCGACGCTGGTGACCGGCTCGGCCGTGACCACCAGCCAGCGCACCGGCGTCGGAGATTTCGCCACCGCATCCAGCGCACGTTCCTTGAAGAACTCGGCATTGGCAAAGAACAGCGGCGCATCCCACCGGAACAGCACCAGCCCGGGGATCTGGCGCGCATCCGGGTATCGCGTGATGTCGTGATAGCCCTTCACGCCGGAGGCGCGGCCCAACACGGCGGAATGCGGCCGCCAGCCGTCCCACAAGAACTCGACGATGGCGAGCACGATGGCGAGGCCTATTCCGGGAATCACGCCCAGCACGGCCACGCCGACAAAGCAGACCATCGATAGCCAGAACTCCCACTGCTGAATGCGGTAGATTCGCCTGAGGTCGCCGACCTCAAACAGGCCGAGCGCGGCGGCGATGACGACGGCGGCTAACGCGGCGTTGGGCAAGTGCTGGAGCAGGTTCGGCGCTATCAGCAGCAGAAAGGCGATGGCAAGCGCGCCGATGACGCTGGTCAATTGCGTGCGCGCTCCGGCAGCTTCCGCAACAGGCGTGCGCGATCCGCTGCTGCTGATCGGAAAACCCTGAAAAAAGCCGGCCGCCAGATTGGCCGCGCCGAGCCCCACCATCTCCTGGTTGGGATCAACACGATCGCCCAATCGTCCCGCATAGGCGCGCGAAAGCACGCTGGTGTCGGCGAACGACACCAGCGCGACGGCGCTGCCGCCGATCAGCACCTGCACGATGTCGCCATAGCCGATCCGGGGAATGGCAAATCCCGGCAGTCCCTGGGGAAGCGAACCCAGGACTGTCACGCCGAAGCGTGCCCCGAGATCGAAAACGCCGGTGATGACCGTCGCCGCGACGACGGCAATCAGAATGCCCGGCAGCCGCTTGTTCCGGGCGAGCAGCAGGATCACCGCCAGCGTCGCAACGCCGATCCCGAGGGTCGCCCAATTCGTTTTTCCATCGACGATTGCTCCGATGACTGCCCAGAGGCTGCGCAGAGGTCCATCGCCTTCAATGGAAAAGCCGAACAGCTTTGGCAGCTGGCTGATCAGCACGGTCAGCGCTATGCCGTTCATGTAGCCGTAGCGGATCGGCTTGGAGAGAAGCTCGGTCAGGAATCCCAGCCGCGCGATGCCCGCGACGATGCATATCGTTCCGGAGACGACCGCCATCATGGCGGCCAGGGTTGCCGCACGCATCGGATCGCCGCCCGACAGCGGAACCACGACGCCGAGGATGATGGCCGCAAGCGCCGAGTCCGGCCCAAGGACAAGGATGCGGCTCGGCCCGAACAGCGCGTAGACGAGCAGCGGGATGATCGTCGCATAGAGCCCGTAGATGCCGGGCAGGCCGGATGCTTCCGCATAGGCGATGCCGACCGGGACCAGCATGGTCGCAAGCACCAGCCCGGCGACGATGTCGTGTGGGAGCCACGCCGCTTGATATCGACGCAGCGTGGTGAGACCCGGCAGCCAGCCGGTCCAATGATTCATCCCCGGTCACTCCCAACTTCGTTGGGGCTCGCAGGCGCTTGACGTGAACTGCTCTACCCCTTCGCCTGCTCATCAAACGCCTTCAGCGACACCGCTGCAATCTCGCGCAGCGCGTTGCGGTCGGCGCCCGAGGAGGCCATCACGCACATGCCTGATGTCACCGCGGAGAGATAGCGGGCAAGGGTGGCCGGATCGGCGTTTTCACCCAGGTCGCGTTCGGCCTTCGCGCGGACAAAACGTTCATGCAACTGGTCCTCGGTTCGGGTGCGGCGCGCTGCCAGTTCAAATGGAACATTCTCCGAGCCGGTGCCGCAGGCAAGGCCGCCCTGCACCAGCAGGCAGCCGGGCGGGTTGGCGGGATCGGTCTGGGCGTCCGCGTGCTCCATGAGAAATCGTTCGGCCACCTCTCGGGCGGTGGCGGCGCCCAAGACCTTTTCCATCCAGGCGTCGCGCTTCTCGGTGTAGCGGTCGAGCGCGGCCTTCAGCAGGCCCTCCTTGCTGCCGAAGGCAGCATAGAGACTCGGCGGATTGATATTCATCGCCTCGGTGAGCTGGGCGATCGTCGCGCCCTCGTAACCATGGCGCCAGAACACATCCATGGCCTGGTCCAAAGCGGCGTCCGCGTCGAAAGCGCGGGGGCGTCCCATTCCCATATTTCGTTGCTCCGTAAGCCGGGTGCCGTTTCTATGACGGATTGTCCCTGGCTTATCCTCTTGTTGCACGTGATGTTTTTCCGCGACTTCCCATTTCCCCATGAATGAGATAAGAAATTCATAGTGCTCGATACATAAGTATCTTGCGAACCGGCGTCCAGCTCCACATCTGTAGCGAACACTACAGATATCTGGAGCGCGTGAATGCCCTCGTCAACCCAAAATCCCCGTTCCGGCCGCTTCCGACGTGTCGTCGGCGGTATCGTGATCCTTGGCGCCGTCGCGGTGGCCGGCTCGATCGCGACCGGCCACTATTTTCATGCCGCACAGGCGACCGCGACTGCCGCGGCCCCCGAGCCGGCCGTCCCGGTCACCGTTGCCGTGATCCAGCCGCGGCCGACCACGCTGTTCGATGACTTCTCGGGCCGGCTCGAAGCCGTCGACCGGGTTCAGCTCCGGCCGCGGGTGGCGGGCGCGATCCTTTCGACCAACTTCACCGAGGGCGCGCTGGTGAAGTCCGGCGATATCCTGTTCAAGATCGACCCTGCGCCCTACGCCGCCGAGGTCGATCGCGCCCAGGCGCAGCTCGAGGCCGCCAAGGCCCGCGTCGTGTTCACCACGAGCGAAGTCGAGCGCGGCGCGCAGCTGGTTGGCAACAACATCGTCACCAAGCGCGATTTCGACCAGCGCGACAACGCCAATCGCGAGGCAGTCGCCAACGTCAAGGCCGCCGAGGCCGCCCTGCAGACGGCCAAACTCAATCTCGACTACACCGAGGTGCGGGCGCCGGTCGACGGCCGGGTCGGCAGGATCGAGGTCACCGTCGGCAATCTCGTCGCGGCAGGTACGTCTTCGCCGGTCCTGACCTCGCTGGTCTCGGTCAATCCGATCTATGCGAGCTTCGATGCCGACGAGGAAGTCGTGCTGCGCGCGCTGAACTCGATCGCGGACGCCTCCGGCAAGCGCGGCAATCTCGACCAGATCCCGGTCGACATGGTCACGTCAGGCGGCCTCGGCGCCAAGGGCCACATCCAGCTGATCGACAACCAAGTCAACGGGCAGAGCGGCACCATCCGCGTCCGCGCCGTGTTCAAGAACGATGACGGCCGATTGATACCCGGACAGTTCGCCCGCGTCCGCATGGGCCAGCCCAAGCAGCAGACGCTGGTGCTGATCGACGAGCGCGCCGTCGGCACCGACCAGGACAAGAAGTTCGTCATGCTGGTCGGCGACGACAGCCGCGCGGTCTATCGCTCCGTCACGCTCGGCGGCGCGGTCGATGGCCTGCGGATCGTCACCGCCGGCCTGAAATCCGGCGACCGCATCGTCGTCAACGGCCTGCAGCGCGTGCGTCCGGGTGCGCTTCTGAAGATGGACGTCGCCGAGATGGGCGCGCGCGGCATGCAGCAGGCATCCACTGAAACCAACCAGCACGTCGTGCAGCGCTAGGCGCTGCGCGCGGGGGCGGAGCCATGAATCTCTCAAAATTCTTTATCGACCGGCCGATCTTCGCCGGCGTGCTTTCGATCCTGATCTTCCTGGCCGGCCTGATTTCGCTGCTGGCGATGCCGATCTCGGAATATCCCGACGTGGTGCCGCCGTCGGTCGTGGTGCGCGCGACCTATCCCGGCGCCAATCCGAAGGTGATCGCCGAGACCGTCGCGACCCCGATCGAGGAGCAGATCAACGGCGTCGAAGGCATGCTCTATATGTCGAGCCAGGCGACCACCGACGGCGCGATGACGCTGACGGTGACGTTCCGGCTCGGCACCGACCCCGACAAGGCGACGCAGCTGGTGCAGAACCGCGTGCAGCAGGCCGAGCCGCGCCTGCCGGCCGTGGTGCGCCAGCTCGGCATCATCACCAAGAAGAGCTCGCCCGACCTCACCATGGTCGTGCATCTGCTGTCGCCGAACAACCGCTATGACATGACGTATCTGCGCAACTACGCGGTGCTCAACGTCAAGGACCGGCTGGCGCGGATCGACGGCGTCGGCGACGTCCAGCTCTATGGCGCCGGCGACTATTCGATGCGGGTCTGGGTCGATCCGCAGAAGGCCGCCGAGCATTCGCTGACCGCGAGCGACGTCGTGCGCGCGATCCAGGCCCAGAACGTCGAGGCTGCCGCCGGCGTGGTCGGCTCCTCGCCCAGCGTCAAGGGCATCGACCTCCAGCTCTCCGTCAACGCCGAGGGACGGCTGTCGACCGAGGAGCAGTTCGGCGACATCGTGGTCAAGACCGGTTCGGCCGGCGAGGTGGTGCGGCTGCGCGACGTCGCGCGGGTCGAGCTCGGCGCCTCCGAATACGGCCTGCGCTCGCTGCTCGACAACAAGCAGGCGGTCGCCATCCCGATCTTCCAGGCGCCCGGTTCGAACGCGCTGGAGATCTCCGACCATGTTCGCGCGACGATGGCCGAGATCAAGAAGAACATGCCGGAAGGCGTGTCGTACCAGATCGTCTACGATCCGACGCAATTCGTGCGCTCGTCGATCGAGGCCGTCATCCACACGCTGCTCGAGGCGGTCGCGCTCGTCGTGCTGGTCGTGATCCTGTTCCTGCAGACCTGGCGCGCCTCGATCATCCCATTGATCGCGGTTCCGGTGTCGATCGTCGGCACTTTCGCGGTGATGCATGTGTTCGGCTTCTCGATCAACGCGCTCAGCCTGTTCGGCCTGGTGCTGGCGATTGGCATCGTGGTCGACGACGCCATCGTCGTGGTCGAGAACGTCGAGCGCAACATCGAGTCCGGCCTGTCGCCGCGCGATGCCACCAACCAGGCGATGCGCGAAGTGTCCGGCCCGATCATCGCGATCGCGCTGGTCTTGATCGCGGTGTTCGTGCCGCTCGCCTTCATCTCCGGCCTCACCGGGCAGTTCTACAAGCAGTTCGCGCTGACCATCGCGATCTCGACCGTGATATCGGCGATCAATTCGCTGACGCTGTCGCCGGCGCTGTCGGCGCTGCTGCTGAAAGGGCATCATGAGCCGAAGGACTGGCTGACCCGGGTCATGGAAAGGTCGCTCGGCTGGTTCTTCCGCGGCTTCAACAAGGTCTTCACTAAGTCCTCCGAGAACTACGGCCGCACCGTCACCAAGGTGATCTACGGCAAGGCCGTGGTGATCGGCCTCTACGTGTTGCTGATCGGCCTGACCGGCGTGCTGTTCAAGCAGGTGCCGAGCGGCTTCGTGCCCGGCCAGGACAAGCAGTATCTGGTCGGCTTTGCCCGGCTGCCCGATGGCGCGACGCTCGACCGCACCGAGGAAGTGATCCGCAAGATGAGCGACATCGCGCTGACCCAGCCCGGCGTCGAAAGCTCGGTGGCGTTCCCCGGCCTGTCGATCTCCGGCTTCACCAACTCCTCCAACGCCGGCATCGTGTTCTCGACCTTGAAGCCGTTCGACGAGCGCAAGGATCCCTCGCTCAGCGGTCCGGCGATCGCGGCGGCGCTGAACAAGAAATATGCCGGCATCCAGGACGCCTTCATCGCCATGTTCCCGCCGCCGCCGGTCAACGGCCTCGGCACCATCGGCGGCTTCAAGCTGCAGATCGAGGACCGCGCCGGCCTCGGCTATGAGGCGCTGAACGACGCGACCAAGGCGTTCATGGCGGCGATGCAGAAGACGCCGGAGATCGCCGGCGTGTTCTCGAGCTTCCAGGTCAACGTGCCGCAGCTGTTCGCCGACATCGACCGTACCAAGGCGTTGCAGCTCGGCGTGCCGGTCACGGAAGTCTTCAACACGCTGCAGATCTATCTCGGCTCCTACTACGTCAACGACTTCAACAAATTCGGCCGCACCTATTCGGTCTATGTGCAGGCGGACGCGCCGTTCCGCGCGCGTGCCGACGACATCAGGCAGCTCAAGGTGCGCTCGTCGTCAGGTGACATGGTGCCGCTGTCGGCGTTGCTGAAGGTCCGCCAGAGCGCGGGGCCGGAGCGTGCGATCCGCTACAACGGCTTCCTGTCGTCGGACATCAACGCCGCCGCCGCGCCGGGTTATTCCTCCGGTCAGGCCCAGGAGGCGGCGACGCGGATCGCGGCCGAAACGCTGCCGCCCGGATTCGCTTTCGAATGGACCGACCTGACCTATCAGGAGTTCATCGCCGGCAATTCCGGAATCTGGGTGTTTCCGCTGGCGATCCTCCTGGTGTTCCTGGTGCTCGCCGCGCTCTATGAGAGCCTGGCGCTGCCGCTCTCGATCATCATGATCGTGCCGATGGGCCTCTTGGCCGCGATGTTCGGCGTCTGGCTGTCGAAGGGCGACAACAACGTCTTCACCCAGATCGGCCTGATCGTGCTGGTCGGATTGTCGGCCAAGAACGCCATCCTGATCGTCGAATTCGCGCGCGAGCTCGAATTCGCCGGGCGGTCACCGATCCGTGCCGCGATCGAGGCGAGCCGGCTGCGGTTGCGGCCGATCCTGATGACGTCGATGGCGTTCATCATGGGCGTGCTGCCGCTGGTGCTGTCGACCGGTGCGGGCTCGGAGATGCGGCGGGCAATGGGTGTCGCGGTGTTCTCCGGCATGATCGGCGTCACGGTGTTCGGCCTGTTCCTGACGCCGGTGTTCTATGTGCTGCTGCGCAGCCTCACCGGGATGAAGCCGCTGACGCAGCACGGCGAGACGACCATCCCCGGAAAAGCACACGCGGCATGATGCCGCGTGTGTAAGCTTGATGTCAGCTTCGAAGGATCAGGCTGCGATATCGAGCAGCAGCAGTGACGAACCGCGGACCAGCACCTTGCGGCCCGCGGGCGTCAGCTCGAACGAGTCTCCTCGCACCGCAACATAGCCGAGCGTGACCAGGCTTTCGACGGCAAACCGGTTCAGCCGTGAAGGGTTTGCTGCGGGAGCCCGCAACGCTTTCAGCGCATCCCACTGATCGGGTCTGAGTTCGAATTCTTCGCTCATCGGTCCAGGCACTCCAGGAGTTCTTGGCGTGCGAGATACAGAGCGCAGATGAATTTCGTGCGACCACAACGAGTCAGGATTTCGATTTATGTGGACGCGTCGTCACATCGCCGTGTCATTGGAATACTTCAATTTTTTCGAATCATTGCGGCGCATTGACGCGTGATGTCACAGTGATTAACCGCACATCGTCACATAGGTTAATCAACTCGATTAACCGGGTTAATCGCTTCGATTAGCCGGGTTAATCACCTGGATTAATCGGGTTAGTCGTCGCGGTTAACCGCGACGCACACTTGCGCCGCCATCGACCGGCAACGTCACACCCGTGATGAAATTGGCCTCATCGGAGGCGAGAAACAGCGCGGCATTGGCGACGTCCCAGCCGGTGCCCATCTTGTGACGCAGCGGCACCTTGCTATCGCGCTCGGCCTCGACCTCGGCGCGGCTCTTCTTGAATTCGCGGGCGCGCGTGTCCACCGCCATTGGTGTGTTCATCAATCCCGGCAGGATCACGTTTGCGCGAATGCCGTATTGCGCATTCTGGTAGGCGAGCTGTTCGGTGAAGGCGATCATCGCCGACTTGGTCGCCTTGTAGGCGACGTAGGGATAGGTCGTGATCGCGGCCATCGACGAGATGTTGATGATCGAGCCGCGCTGCTGCGCGCGCATGATCGGGATCACATGCTTGGCGGCGAGGATGCAGCTCTTCAGATTGATCGCCACGCAGCGATCAAACGCCTCCTCTGATATATCGAGCAGTTCGGCATCGCCGCCGGAGAGGCTGACGCCGACATTGTTGTGCAGGATGTCGACGCTGCCCCAGCGGCCATGTGCGTCTGCCACCATCGCCTTGATGTCGGCATTTTTGGTGACGTCGGCCTTGAAGGCGACTGAAGTCCCGCCCTTGGCCGCGATCAGATCGACGGTTTCCTGTGCCGAAGCCAGATTGTGATCGACGCACAGCACCTTGGCGCCTTCGCGCGCGAAGGTCAGCGCGGTGGCGCGGCCGTTGCCGATGCCCTCGCCGGGGCTCTGGCCGGCACCGACGACGATGGCGACGCGATCCTGCAGGCGCATGTCACTTCACTCCCTGTAGCGGGTACTGCTGCAGTACCTCCTTGTAGTGCAGTTCGTTGTCGATCTGCATGGTGGCGAGCACGCGCACCACGGCGCAGTAGAACGCGATCGTCAGCACGAGGTCAGTCATGTGCTCGTCGGAGAGATGTTGCTTGATCTCGGCGAAGGTCGCATCCGACATCGCGAGCTCGCGCACCATCTCGCGAGCGCCCTTGAGGATCGCTTTCGCCAGCGGCTCGAGCTTCGACGGTTTGCCTTCGGTTTCGGCGATCAGGCCCTTTATATCCTCGTCGGTGACGCCGAACTCCTTGCCGATCTTCACATGGTGGGTGAACTCGTATTCCGACTGCTCGAGCCAGCCGACCTGCAGGATCGCGAGTTCGCGTAACCGCGGATCGAGCTTGCTCTTGAAGCGGATATAGCCGCCGACGCCGTTGAAGGCGCGCGCCATGTCCGGCGAGTTCACCAGCAGCTTGTGCAGATTGGTGTTGCGCTTGAGCATGTCGCGATATTCGGGAGCGACCTGATCGGCTTCGAGATAGGGCAGGCGGGCCATTGTTGTTGTCCTTGTTTCGGCGGCTTGCGGAAGAGGCGGCTGTTGTTTCAGCCGTAGAGGGCTTTGTGCTCGCTTTCGTAGTTGGCGTAGGAATCTTTCATGCTGGCGCCGTTGAGCAGCATGGTCGCAACCACGGCGTTGTCGGCATCGGACACGCTCGAGCGCACCCACATGCTCTCGGTGCGCTTGCTGCCCGAGAGCGCCACGACCTCGCGCTCGACCCAATAGGTCTCGCCGGGGAATAGCGGCCCGCGCAAAAGACGGATCTCCTGGTCGGCGAACAGCCCGACCGCCGGGCCGCGGACCGGCAGCCGGTCTTCGCGCGCGCGGTACTGGAACAGCACGCTCAGCATCTCCATCGGGATGATGGCGCGGCCCCAGGGATTGTGTTCCAGCGAATAATAGTCCGATGGCTCGGTGATCACCCTGAGCTTGTCGGCGAGCGAAAACGGATAGAGATCGCCCATGTTCTGGTCGAAATCCATCTTGATCGCCTGCCGCGGCGTCTTCATGCCGACCTTGATGTCGGCGAGGATCACGGGATCGGTCAGCGGCTTCAATTCGCCGAGCCGGTGGCTGAGCGCCGTCTCCCTGCCGTCGCCGTCGATCGAGGCGGTGCCGCGCAGGATCTCGGTGCCGTCGCGCTTGATCATCGCGATCGTGCAGACGGTCTGGCCCGGCTTCGGCTTCTCGATCTGGGCCTGCACCTCTTCGCCTTCGAACACCGGGTTGCGGTAATGCGCCGAGAGGCATCCGGTCATGAACCAGGCGCGGCCCCAGATCCGCTCGCACAGCGGCGCGAACTGGCTGAAATGGGTCGGTCCCTCGATCGTGCCGCCGCGGAAGCCGAGCTTCTGCGCGGTTGCGTCGTCGTGAATCGAGGCGTGGGAATCGTAGGTCTGGGCCTGCAGCATCTGCTTCGGGCTGCGCCACGGACCCACCAGCAGATCGCCGTTCTCCACGATTTCCGTCGTGAACGCGGATTCGACTGTAATCATCCTTGGTCTCCCTTTGCGCGCCACCGTTTCAAAGATGCCGGGGTTCGGCAAGCCTCGCAGAGCAACAAAGCCTCGCAGAGCAACAAGCCTCGCAGAGCAACAAGGCCTCGCATGCGCAACATGAGATATGTGCTGCGGCCATGGAACGGGGCTGTTCATGCATAACAAAATCAGTGCATGCTGATGCATGATCATTCGGAAGATAATCAGACCGGTTCGGACCGGCGTGGCTGACTGACGGGGAAACTGATGGCGTTGATGGAAGTGGGACTGGACGACAAGTACCGGTTGGACACCAAACGAATCTTCCTCTCCGGTACCCAGGCGCTGGTCCGATTGCCCATGTTGCAGCGCGAACGCGACCGCGCGCACGGGCTGAACACCGCCGGTTTCATCTCCGGTTACCGCGGCTCGCCGCTCGGCATGTACGACCACGCGCTGTGGCGGGCGAAATCCTTCCTGAAGGAGCATGACATCGCCTTCGTTCCGGGCCTCAACGAGGATCTGGCGGCGACCGCGGTGTGGGGCAGCCAGCAGGTGGGCATGTTCCCCGGCGCCAAGGTCGATGGCGTGTTCGGCATCTGGTACGGCAAGGGCCCCGGCGTCGACCGCTCGCTCGACGCGCTCAAGCACGCCAATTCCGCCGGCACCTCGCCGAACGGCGGCGTGATCGCGCTCGCCGGCGACGACCATGGCTGCCAATCCTCCACCCTGGCGCATCAGAGCGAGCAGGTGTTCGCCTCGGCGCTGATGCCGGTGGTCAATCCGGCGACGCTGCAGGATTATCTCGACCTCGGCATCCTCGGCTTCGCGCTGTCGCGCTATTCCGGCTGCTGGGTCGGCTTCAAGGCGATCTCCGAGACGGTGGAGAGCTCGGCCTCGATCGTCAGCGACCCCGATCGCATCAAGATCATCACGCCCGACGATTTCGAGATGCCACTGGGCGGGCTCTCGATCCGCTGGCCGGATCCGCCGCTGGAGGCGGAGCGCCGGCTGCACGGGCCCAAGATGGAGGCGGTCGCGGCCTTCGCCCGCGTCAACCGCTTCGACCGCATCGTGCTGGATTCCAAGCCGGCACGGCTCGGCATCATGGCGACCGGCAAGGCCTATCTCGATCTGCGCCAGGCGCTCGCCGATCTCGGCATCACCGATGCCGATGCGCAGGCGCTCGGCCTGCGCATCTACAAGGTGGCGCTGACCTGGCCGCTCGAAGCGCGCGGCGCGCGCGCCTTCGCCGAGGGCCTGCAGGATGTGCTTGTGGTCGAGGAGAAGCGTGGCTTCATCGAGGACCAGCTGGTCCGCATCCTCTACAACATGGACGCCGCGAAGCGCCCCTCGGTGGTCGGCAAGCGCGACGAGAGCGGCGCGCCCTTGCTGCCGAGCGAAGGCGAACTGACGCCGACCATGGTGGCGGCCGCCGTCGTCGCGCGGCTGCGCCGGCTCGGCCACCGCAGCCCGCTGCTGGAGCAGCGTTTGGCAAAACTCGAGGCATTCGATCGCCCGGCCGAGGGCACGGGCACCGCGAAGCTGCAACGCACGCCGTATTTCTGCTCGGGCTGCCCGCACAACTCGTCGACCAAGATTCCCGAGGGCAGTCGCGCCATGGCCGGGATCGGCTGTCACGGCATGGCGCTGTCGGTGCCGAACCGCAACACCCAGACCATCTCGCATATGGGTGCGGAGGGCGTGAGCTGGATCGGGCAGGCGCCGTTCACCAGCGAACAGCATGTGTTCCAGAATCTCGGCGACGGCACCTACACCCATTCCGGCTTGCTGGCGCTGCGTGCGGCGGCCGCGGCCGGCGTCAACATCACCTACAAGATCCTCTACAACGATGCGGTGGCGATGACCGGCGGCCAGCCGGCCGAGGGCGGCTTTACGGTGTCGCAGATCGCACACCAAGTCTGGGCGGAGGGCACCAAGCGGCTCGCGATCGTCTCCGACGATCCCGACAAATATCCCGCCAATTATTTCCCGTCGGGTGCCACCATCCATCATCGCCGCGAGCTCGATGCCGTGCAGCGCACCCTGCGCGAGATCGAGGGCCTCACCGTCCTGATCTACGACCAGACCTGCGCCGCCGAGAAGCGCCGTCGCCGCAAGCGCGGGCTGTTCCCCGATCCGGCCAAGCGCGTCTTCATCAACGAACGCGTCTGCGAGGGTTGCGGCGACTGCTCGGTGGCGTCGAACTGCGTCTCGGTGCAGCCGCTGGAGACCGAACTCGGCCGCAAGCGCCGCATCGACCAGTCGAACTGCAACAAGGATTTCTCCTGCATCGAGGGCTTTTGCCCGAGCTTCGTGATGGTGCAGGATCCCAAGCTGCGCAAGGCGGACCGCGCTGCCGCCGATCCCAAGGCGTTGTTCGCCGATTTGCCGACGCCGCCTGTGGCCACGTTGAGCAATCCCTACAACATCCTGATCACCGGCATCGGCGGCACCGGCGTCATCACCATCGGCGCGCTGCTTGGCATGGCCGCACATGTCGAAGGTCTCGCCTGCTCGACGCTCGACTTCACCGGCCTGTCGCAGAAGAACGGCGCCGTGATGAGCCATGTCCGGCTCGCGCCCGCCTCCGACATGCTGACCACGGTGCGCATCGCGCCGGGCAACGCCAACCTGATCCTCGGCTGCGACCTCGTCGTCGCCACCAGCGTGCCGGCGCTGAGCCGCGCCGAGCGCGGCGTCACCCGCGCCGTCGTCAACGCCGATCTCTTGCCGACCGCGAGCTTCGTGATCGATCCCGATATCGACTTCGAAGCCAGCTCGATGCGCGATGCGCTGAGCGGCGCGGTGACGCCTGGCGATCTCGACATCCTCGATGCCACCGGGCTTGCCACCGCGCTGATGGGCGACAGCATCGCCACCAACGCCTTCATGCTCGGCTTTGCCTTTCAGCGCGGCGCGATCCCGCTGTCGCTGGAAGCGATCCTGAAGGCGATCGAGCTCAACGGCGCCGCCATCGAGATGAACAAGACTGCGTTCTCGTGGGGCCGGCTCGCCGCGCACGACCTGCAGCGCGTGGTCAGCGCCGCGCGCTTCAAGAGCGCCGGTGCTGCGCCGGCCAAGAAGACGCTCGACGAGGCGATCGCCTTCCGCGCCAAATTCCTCACCGACTATCAGGACGCGGCCTACGCCAAGCGCTATCTCGACGACGTCGCGCGCGTCCGCACCGCCGAGGCGGCGGCCGCGCCGGGCTCGCAGGACCTGACCGAAGCCTTCGCCAAGGGCCTGTTCAAGCTGATGGCCTACAAGGACGAATACGAGGTCGCGCGGCTCTATTCCGACGGCGAGTTCGGCAAGGCCTTGAGGGAGCAGTTCGAGGGCAATTCCGGTCTGAAGGTCTTGCTGGCGCCGCCGCTGCTGGCCCAGCGCGATCCTGTCACCGGGCGGCTGCAGAAGCGCGAATTCGGTCCGTGGATTTTCACCGCGTTCGGCATGCTCGCGAAGCTGAAGGGCCTGCGCGGCACCGCCTTCGACATTTTCGGCTACACCGCCGAGCGCAAGATGGAGCGCGCATTGCCCGTCGAGTATTCGGCGATGATCCTGCGTCATCTCGACGGCAGGAAGCCGCTCGACCTGCCGCGGCTCGTGGCGCTGGCCAAGGCTGCGGACCTCGTGCGCGGCTATGGCCACATCAAGGAAGGCAACGTGGCCCGCTACCGCACCGAATGTGCGCGGCTGGAGCGCGCGATCGGCCAGCCGCTGGCGCAGGCGGCCGAATAGGGCAGAGCGTTTTCGAGCGAAGTGGCCACCGGTTCGCGTTAAGAAAACGCGTCAAAACAAGAATCTGGAGCTACGTTCCGATTCCATCGGAATCGTAAAGGGCTCCAGGTGGCGACTGGGGAACCTTCCACGGCCGCCCTGGTTGACCGGTAACCCTGCCCGCAAGCAGCGGCTGGATTCGCGCGGCCGGGCCCCCTACATGACGGCTGTTCTGTTCGAGTGATTTCAGGAGGCCGTTTGATGGTCCTGAAAAAGGCGTTTGTTGCAATCGTTTGCACCGCGTGCCTGACTTGGGGTGGCGTGGCGTTGGCCGACGAGTACGGCCCCAGCGAGTTTTTCAGCCTCGATCTCTCCAAGGCGGTGCTGTCGCCGAAGCGGCTCGGCCCGCCGGCGCAGTTCGAGCCGGTTCCGGTCGAGGCGAAGGCCGACCACGGCCCCGATCAGCATGCGAATGTCGAGCCGCAGGTCGAGGAGACGAAAGTCGAGCCGAAGAAGGCCGTGCGGACCACCAAGGTAACCGCGCCGCATGAGCGGAAGCGCGCGGCCGCGCACGTTCCCGCCCGCGCCAAGCTCGCGCGCCGCCACTCGAATCCGCTCGATGCGGAGGCCCGCGACACACGGATCCAGACCTGGCCGTGCCGCACCGGCGGCATCTGCAACTGGCATCGGTGAGGCGGCTCGCTGCGCGCCTGCTTTCCCACTCGCGTGTCAATTCTTAACCCGTCATCCTGAGGTGCGAGCGAAGCGAGCCTCGAAGGATGAATCGGCCACAGCCGGGGCCATGTATCCTTCGAGACGGCCGCTTTGCGGCCTCCTCAGGATGACGAGTTTGGCGCTTGTATGCTCGACGCCCTGATGCCACCGTTCCGATCTCCATCTCCCGGCCGAGTCATCCCGCCGTCGCAAAACCGTCGGCGGAGAGTCAAGAAACCGTAAGGCCGGAGTCAAGGAGCGCAGGCAAAACCTTCGTTGCGATTCGACGAAGGTTATTCGATGCCGACAGCGAACTCCGCGAGGCGGCGAGGCCTCACCCGGCGTCAGCTTCTGGTGCGCTCGGCGTCGACCGCCGCGCTGGCGGGATTCGGCGCGCTGGCAAGACCATATCTGAGCCGCGCCGCGGATCGGCCCGCGATCGCGGGCATCCAGTCCGGCGACGTCGCAAGCGATTCCGCTGTTATCTGGGCCCGCGCCGATCGCGCGGCGCGGATGCGCATCGAATGCGCGGCTGTCGAAAGCTTCGCCACCATCCTGCGCGCCGCGACTGCCGATGCGCTGCCCGAGCGCGACTTCACCGCCAAGCTGTTGCTCGACGGCCTGCCGCCGGGCCAGGACCTGTTCTATCGCGTGCGCTTCGAGGACCGCGACGGCACATCAGGCGAAAGCCGCATCGGGCATTTCCGAACCGCGCCGCTCGATCGGCGTTCGGTGTCGTTCGTCTGGTCGGGCGACGTCGTCGGGCAGGGCTGGGGCATCGACCCCGCGCGCGGCGGTTTGCGCAGCTACCGCACCATGCTGGACGAGCGTCCGGACTTCTTCATCCATTCCGGCGATCACATCTATGCCGATTGCACGGTGCCGTCGGAGCAGAAACTCTCCAACGGTGAGATCTGGCGCAACATCGTCACCGAGGAAAAATCCGCCGTCGCGCACAGCCTCGATCAGTTTCGCGGCAACTACAAATACAACTGGCTCGACGAGAATTTCCGCGCCTTCCACGCCGAGGTGCCGATGTTCGCGCAGTGGGACGACCATGAGGTGGCCGACGACTGGTCGCCGCTCGGCACCGCCGATGCGACCGGTTACGACGCGGACGGCAGCTCGCGTCTGGTGGCGCGGGCACGCCGCGCCTTCCACGAATTCATGCCGATGCGGCTGATGCCGGAGCGCGATGGCCGCGTCTACCGCAAGATTTCCTACGGGCCGCTGCTCGACGTCTTCATCATCGACATGCGTTCCTATCGCGATTCCAGCTGGAACAAGCAGGGCGATCCGGACCAGGCCTGCATCCTCGGCCAGAGCCAGCTTGCCTGGCTGAAGCGGGAGCTGGTGGCGTCGGATGCTGTCTGGAAGGTGATCGCGGCGGACCTGCCGATCGGCCTCGTCAGCCTGGATGCGGTCGCGCTCGGCGACGGCCCGCCCGCGCGGCGCGAGCACGAGATCGCCGATCTGTTGTCCTTCATGAAGCGCGCCGGGGTCCGCAATACGGTGTGGCTCACCGCCGACATGCACTACACCGCCGCGCATCATTATGATCCGAACCGCGCGGTGTTCCAGGAGTTCGAGCCGTTCTGGGAGTTCGTCTCCGGCCCGCTGCACGCCGGCACCTGGTCGCCGGGCGAGCTCGACAACACCTTTGGCCCGAAGGCGATGTACCAGAAGGGCTGCTCGGCCGAGCAGGGTGACAATCTCGCGCCGTGCTTCGGCCTGCAATTCTTCGGCCGCGTCGACATCGACGGCAAGACCGGCGTGATGACGGTGACGCTGAAGGACGTCGACAACCACGATCTCTGGTCGGTCGACATCGAGCCACGGCCGGACGCGCGGCCCGGCCAGATCATGGCGCAACACATCTAGTGTGCTGAATGCGAAGTTCGTGCGATTTCGCGGCAGCCACTTTCACGAACTTCGCATTCATAAAGCACACTAGAATCATAAGTTTGCTAGTGTCCTTATCGAATCCGAAGTTCGCTCCGAAGG
>NZ_JBXEJO010000085.1:0-42417 GCF_056837965.1 Bradyrhizobium ferriligni | reverse complement strand
ACAGGACGGGGGTCGGCCGGGGGCCGCGGGCGCGCGGCAGTGTCGGCGGGACTGGCCTCGGGCGGCCGGGCATTGGCGCGGCTGCCGCGGGCAGCGGCCGCGCCACCGGGACGCGACGCCTCGCGGGCGCGCTGCGCAGCCTCGGCCTCGACCTTGCGAACCGCCTCCTCCAGCGACAGCCGTTCGCGGGTGATCTCGGATTCGGAGAGCGGCGGCTGCACGCCGCGAAGTTGCTGGATCAACGCCGTTCGCGCCCGCGCATACAGCGCACGGCGGGCTTCGCCGGGGGCGTTGGGGTCCAATCCGGCGATGGCGCGGGCGATCAGCGGGTAGTAGTCAGCCATTTCCACACAATTGGAGGGATATAGGTAATATCCCGTTAAGCCTCGAACGGATTCTGTACCAGAATAGTATCTTCACGCTCCGGGCTGGTGGACAGCAGGGCGATCGGACACCCCACCAGTTCCTCGACCCGGCGAACGTACTTGATGGCCTGGGCCGGCAGGTCCGCCCAGGACCGCGCATTGGCCGTCGGCTGCTTCCAGCCTTCGATGATCTCATAGATCGGCTCGACCCGGGCCTGTGCGCCCTCGCCCGCCGGCAGATGGTCGATTTCCTTGCCGTCGAGCTTGTAGCCGATGCAGACCTTGATGCTGTCGAACCCGTCGAGAATATCGAGCTTGGTCAGCGCCAGCCCGGCAATTCCGCAGGTGCGGACAGTCTGTCGCACCAGCATGGCATCGAACCAGCCGACCCGGCGCTTGCGCCCGGTATTGACGCCGAATTCCTTGCCGCGACGGCCGATTTCCTCGCCGATCTCGTCGTTCAGCTCGGTCGGGAACGGTCCCTGGCCGACGCGGGTGGTGTAGGCCTTGCAGATGCCCAGCACATAGCCGACCGCGCCCGGGCCGAGGCCGGTGCCGGTCGCGGCCTGCGCCGCCACCGTGTTGGACGACGTCACATAGGGATAGGTGCCGTGGTCGACGTCGAGCAGCGCGCCCTGCGCGCCCTCGAACAGGATGCGCTTGCCCTCGCGGCGCTTGAGGTCCAGGAGCCGCCACACCGTCTCGGCATAGGGCAACAGCTTCGGCGCCATCGCCGACAGCTCGCTCAGGATGCTCTTGCCGTCGATCTCCGCGAGGTTGAGGCCGCGGCGCAGCGCATTGTGATGCGCCAGCAGGCGTTCGATCTTGTGCGGCAGGGTGTCGAGGTCGGCGAGGTCCATCAGGCGGATGGCGCGGCGGCCGACCTTGTCCTCATAGGCCGGGCCGATGCCGCGGCGGGTGGTGCCGATCGAGGTGATGGCGTTACCGGATTCGCGCAAGGCGTCGAGCTCGCGATGCAGCGGCAGGATCAGCGTGACGTTCTCGGCGATCCGCAGATTGTCCGGTCCGACCGCAACGCCCTGCCCCTTCAGCTTGGCGACTTCGTCGAGGAAGGCCTGCGGATCGAACACCACGCCATTGCCGATCACCGCGAGCTTGTTCGGGCGCAGCACGCCGGAGGGCAGCAGCGCCAGCTTGTAGGTCTCGCCATTGATCACGAGCGTATGGCCGGCATTGTGGCCGCCCTGGAAGCGCACGACGATGTCGGCCTGTTCCGACAGCCAGTCGACGATCTTGCCCTTCCCTTCGTCACCCCATTGGGCGCCGACGACGACAACATTGGCCATTGCGAAGATGTTCCCTTCAGGTGTTTTCAGACCATGATCGCGGCGAAAACGCGTCCGCCCACAGCGATCTGCATTGATATGCCCAGCCTAAATCGCGGCGCCCGGCCGCGCGCACGCAAGGCGCCTACCGGATAAAGGAAGCGGATCGGCTGCGCAAGCAAGAAGGGGCCCGTTTACGCCTTTTAGACGACCTACAACCCTTTGATATCCCCATTAAATTCCATGCTGCGCCCGGCCGCGCCGGGCTGGCGGGAATTTAATGTTACGGCAACGTGACGCCAGACGTGCTGCGGATTGATCGCAGCTCTTATTACGGCGATCATTCACCTAGATTAACCGGCAGGGTCCATGCCCAATTCCACACAAGCGACGATGGCGCTGCGCAAGCTCGGCATTGCCTTCAAGCTTCACACCTATGTCTACGATTCCAGCGCCGAGAGCATCGGGCTGCAAGCGGCCGAGGCGCTCGGCGTCGACCCGAATCGCATGCTCAAGACGCTGATGGCGGAGGTCGACGGCAAGCCGGTCTGCGCCGTGGTGCCGTCCGACTGCGAGGTCAGCATGAAGAAGCTTGCCGCCGCCCTCGGCGGCAAGTCGGCCAGGATGATGCGCCCGGCCGATGCCGAGCGGCTGACCGGCTATCATGTCGGCGGCATCAGCCCGTTCGGCCAGAAGAAGAAGGTCCCGACCGCGATCGACGAGACCGCCCTCACCCACGTCACGGTCTTCGTCAATGGCGGCCAGCGCGGCCTGCAGATCGAGATCGATCCGAACGACGCCGCGCTTGCCGCCGGCGCCATGATGAAGCCGCTGGTGGCGACGCAGGACTGAACCTGCGCAAGACTGATCCTACGCAAGACTGATCCTACGCGAGACCGATCCGAAGACCGGTCGCCGCGATCAATGCGAGGATTTGTCCCTCATGAACTCCGCGCCGACGAAGTCGGACAGACCGGATAATTCCTCCGCCGTAATATCGTTGACGTTGAGCCGCAGCTGCATGATCGCGAGGTCGAGCAGATGCGCGGCGAAGCTTGCGCCGGCCGCCCTCACGATGCTGCGCTGCTCGATCAGGACAGCGATGACGTCGCGCAAACTGCGCACTTGCACTTGATCCATGGCCCTTTGCCCGGCGCTGGCCGTTGTTAGCTGAGTTGTCATTGGGATACCGATTGTAGTGTGCTGATGGACGCCGCACCCACGCCTGGGATGTACGGCAGATGCTCGGCTTCGTCGCCGAGATGCGGGATGCGCGAGCGCGTCTCGCGGATTTCGATGTCGATGGTCATCGGCGGGGGAATCAGCGTCACCGAGGCTTTCGGCCACGGCGCCGGATTCGGGCTGACGCCGGTGAAGCGATAGGCCGCGGCGATCTCGAGCGCGAGCAGTTGCAGCTCGAGCATCGCAACCCCCATCCCGGCGCAGGCGCGCGGGCCGGCGCCGAACGGGATGTAGGCGTCGGTGTTGTAGCGCCGCGTCATCAGGAAGCGGTCCGGATCCTCGAAATGCCTGGGGTCGCGCTGCAGCTGCCAGGGACAGATCAACAGCGAGGTGCCGACCTTGAGATCGCGCCCGCCGATCGTCACCGGCTGCATCACCTCGCGCGAGAACCACCAGGCGCTGGGATAGAGCCGGCAGACCTCCTTGACCAGCGTCGCGCTCAGATTGGCGCGCTTCACCGCGTCGAGCCGCAACTCGCCGTCGTCGCCGAGGCACTCCGCCGCCTCGTCGGCAATCTCGTCCATCAGGGCGGGGTCGGCAGCCATCTGGTAGAACATCCACGCGGCAGTCGAACCTGTGGTGTGATGGCCTGCCAGCAGCAATGTCAGGATCTCGTCCTCGAGATCGCGATCGGTCAGGCCGAGCGCCTCGAGATCGCGCAGCGCGCTGCTCGAACCCGCCTTGCGGCGCAGGCGTTGCACCACCGTCGACATCGCAAGCTTGGCGCAGACCCGGTTCTTGCGCCGCCGATACCAGGCCACCGGACCGAACGGCAACGCGCGGAACATCTCTTCCGCCAGATCGTCCTCGATCGCGCCCACGGCCTGAACCAGGGCTTCCTCGTCGCCGGACGACATCACCTGGGAGCCGAAGATCGCGACGCAGATCGTGCGCAGCGCCAGCATCGCGGTGACATGGTGCGGATCGAACGATCCGAGCCGCGCCAGGCTGGCGCCGACTGCGCGGATCTCGGCGCACATATGCGGCAGGAATTTCTCGACGCTGCCCTTGGCCATGTGCTTCTGCAGCGCCGCCCGCCGCCGCTTGTGCTCCTCGCCGCTCAGCATCAGCGAGCTGCGGCCGAGCACCGGCGAAAGCTTCTTGATCAGCTTGCCCTTGCCGATGTCGGTCTCCGGCGCCTTCAGGATCGGGCGCAGCAGATCGGGATCGTTCACCAGGAAGACGGGCGCGGGACCGAGCCGCAGCGGCACCAGCCCCGGCGCGGACTCGTTGCCGCGCGTCAACAGCAGACGCAGCGGATCACGCTGGAATGCTCGAACGTCCGAGAACATGTGAGGCATCGTGGATCTCCAATTGCCGTCCAAGGTCGAGGAATTTGGTCAGGCCGGGATTGGCGGCGAGACCGAGCGGGATTTCTCCGGCGAGCGCCGTCAGCGGGCGGCCCATGCGATCATTGCCGATCACCTGCGGCGGGCCGTAGCGGCGGGTGCGGATGTCCATGCGGGTGAGAAAACGCTCATAGGAAAGGTCGGCCAGCGCCACCAGCGCCTTCGCTCCGCGCAGCTCGGCGAAGCGGAACATCAGCGCATAGGTCACGCGTGCGGTCTGCGACCTCGCGACACCAGGCAGCACGCCGAAGCGGCTGATCTCCCAGGCATCGCGACGGCTCGGAAAGCGGCGCACCGCAAGCTGCGGGAAGACCGACGCGGTGAGGTAGGGATAATCGGTGCGGATCGCCCGGAAGCCGCCGACGAGCTCGACGCCGGAGAACAACAGGCAGTGCTCGGTATACCAGCAGTCGAACTGATCGCGTTCGGCATCCCCGACCGTGGTCAGAAGCCAGCCGCAATGATCGACGAACAGGCGTTTGCGCAGCCGCAACATCGCCCCGACATGCGCCGGATCAAGCTCTTCCCTGGTGATGAGTGCATGATAGCCGTCCAATAAATGCGGCATTATCCCTTCCTCCAAATGCGGAACATCTGGAACGAAAGGGGTTAACTGTGGTACCCCCGGAAACCGGGGGTTTTAGTAATGGGCCTGGTAGACGCGATTTCGACCATCGAGGCGTCGGATACCATCGACGAGCTCAGCTCGTCATTGCATCGCGTTGTCCAGAATTACGGCTTCTCGGGCTTTGCCTTTGTCGATGCCGGCCGGCCCGACCTCGATCTGCCCTATCATATCGGCACATTTCCCGACGCCTGGAAGCGGGCGTATGTGCAGAACGAGTTCGTTCATGCCGATCCGGCGCTGGCGCGGTCACGACGCACCAACACGCCGTTCAGCTGGAGCAGCCTGAAGCTGCCGGAGCGAAGCGGACGCAGGCGACCGCCCGAGGTCAAGACGATGGACGCCGCCCGGGAGTTCGGATTCAAGGATGGCTTTGTCGTGCCGTTCCACTATCGCGACCGGCTCGGCGCCGTGCATTCGAGCTCGACGGTGTTCTTCTGGGAAGACGAGCGGCGCGACTTCGACAAGCTGTTCGTCTGCCATCGCCATGAACTGCATCTGTTGATGATCTACTGGGTGCAGCGGGCGATGGATATCGTCAACCGCGACCAGCGCAACGCGCCGACCATCCTCAAGCCCGCGGACGCCGCCGAGACCATCAAGCTCACCGGGCGGGAAAAGGAAGTGATCGCCTGGGCAGCGCGCGGCAAGACCGTGGCCGACACCGCGCAGATCCTCGGCATTTCGCCGGAGACGGTGGAAGGCTTCATCAAGCAGGCGCTGCGCAAGCTCGAGGCATCCAACAAAACCCACGGGGTGGCCAAGAGCATCGCGCTCGGGATCATCGATTTGTGAGCGGCGTCGCGCAGCCATGGCGGAGCTGCCGCCATGCCGACCGCATCGCCCTGCCAGGACCAAACACCGCGATCTGTGGCGCGGTCACACACGGGTTGGGTTCATCTCCCCGGTCGCCCCCTGATTGCATTCGCGCACGGTCTTGATAATAAGGCCAGGGCCGGATGACGCTGACGCGCGCATCCCAGACCAGGGTGCGCACTCCGGTGCCCGTCCGGCGCGACTGCCCGGCTGGCGTAGAGACGCGGATCATCCTGCGCGTTGCCCGGTACGGCAGGACCCGTTGTCCAGCCGCATGATCCGTAGAAGTCCCATCGCGACGAACCGCTGGTTCATTTGCTACCAACTTTCGTAGCGGAAATGCTGTCCACGGACCGAGCTGGAGATGGTCTGAACGCATCATGAGCACATCACAGGACGACCAGATCGACCAATTGGTGCAGGCGCGCTGGCGCGCAATCGGGCTGTCGCAGGCGGATCTCGCCGCGATCCTGTGCGCCGGCGCCTCCCTGCAAAAGAACGGCGTCGACGGCACGGTGAAAATCGACACCGGTCGCCTGGCGACCGTCGCCGAGATGCTCGGAATCGCCGCCGACATCCTCAATCGCCGGCCGGTGACGGCAGCGCCGACGCAAGCCGGGCAGACGGCGGAATCGCTGCAGTCCCTGCTCGAACTGCGCATGCTGCGGGTGTTTCGCGACGTGCAGGACCCCGACACCAAGCGGATCCTGATCGAGCTCGCCGAGCAGATCGTCAAGCGCCAGACCACGCCGCCGGAGACCGGCTAGGACCAGGCGTTCGATTCCCTGCGCGACCGGCGCGGGGCTGCCCCTGCCAGGCGCCGCCATGTTGCCTCGGTGAAGGGGTCCTCGCGCATGGTCGCGATGCGTCTATCCCCATTGATGGAATGGCGGAATCCGTGTCTGTGATCCGAGCCGGGGAGATCCATACCGGCCCGGCGGTGCCAGCCGGGCAGGCCGCGGCGCCATGAACCCGGGCCCTCTTTATGTCTGCCTCCGATTCCACCACATCAACGCCTGCGGCCGGCTCCTGGATCGCCAACCAGCCCTATCTGCTGCTCTGCATCACCGCGACGTGCTGGGCCGGTAATGCGATCGTCGGCCGCCTCGCCGCCGGCCACATTCCGCCGGTGACGCTGTCGTTCCTGCGCTGGTCGGCGGCATTCCTGATCATACTGCCGTTTGCCTGGAAGCACCTCGTCCGCGACTGGCCCGTGATCCGCAACAATCTCGGCATCATGGTGCTGATGTCGATCACCGGCATCAGCGCCTTCAACACGCTGCAATACTGGGCGCTCGAGCACACCCAGGCGCTCAACACGCTGCTGCTGCAATCCGCGGCGCCGCTGGTGGTCGCGCTGTGGTCGCTGATCCTGCTCGGCGCGCGGCTGACGCTGGCGCAATTGTTCGGCGTGCTGCTGTCGCTCGCCGGCGTGCTGGTGATCCTGCTGCACGGCGATCTCACGACGCTGTCGAAGATCGAATTCAACAAGGGCGATCTGATCTTCATCGTCGCACTGGTGATCTTCGCGCTGTATTCGGTGCTGACCCTGAAGCGGCCCAAAATCCACGGCCTGTCGGTCGCCGCCTTCACCTTCGGCTGCGGCGCGCTTGTCCTGATCCCGCTCTACATCTGGGAACTCGGCGCGCGTCCGGTGATGCAGCTCACGATCAACAATCTGCTGTCGCTGTTCTATGTCGCCGTGTTCCCCTCGACACTGGCCTATCTGTGCTTCAACCGCGGTGTGCAGCTGATCGGCGCCAACCGCGCCGCACCGTTCTTCCACATGGTTCCGGTGTTCGGCACCATCATGTCGATCGTGTTCATCGGCGAGCATCCGCAGGCCTTCCACTTCATCGGCTTCGCGCTGGTGCTGGCCGGCGTCTTCGCAGCGTCGCGGAAGCAGTCGGCGTGATCCCGCCCGCTAGAGGTGCGGTGACTATCGGCGGCAAATCCGCTATCTCCTAGGGTCTGCTCCGCAGACGGGTTTTACGCATGGCGCGCGCCAGCAATCTCTTGATCGGCACCCTGACGCTGGCCCTGATCGCCGGCTCGCTCGGCGGCTGGCTGGGCTATCAGCGCTATGCCGGCATCAAGCGGATGGTGCCGTTCCGCGTCATATTCGAGGGCTCGGCCTCCGGCCTGCGCCGCGGCGGCAGCGTCAACTTCGCCGGCGTGCGGATCGGCGAGGTGGTCTCGATCAGGCTCGACCGGCACCGCGTGGTGGCGATGACGCGGATCGAAGGCAACGCCCCGATCAAGAAGGACACCCAGGCCGGCCTCGAATTCCAGGGCCTCACCGGAATCGCCTCGATCTCCTTCACCGGCGGCACCGACGATGCGCCGGCGCCGACGCTCGGCGCCGACGGCATTCCCGAGCTGACGGCCGACGCCGAAGGCACGATGGGAATCCAGGAGAAGCTGCGGGTCGCGCTGCGCAATGTCGACCGCGTCATCAGCGAGAACGAGGCCGACATCAAGGACTCGCTGCTCGGGCTCGAGAACTTCACCAACTCGCTGTCCGGCAATGGCGAGCTGATCGCCGGCTTCATCGACGCCGCCGACGACGGGATCAGCGCGGTCGACGCCAAGATGACCGCGGCCGACAAGTTCCTCAAGAGCTTCGGCAGCGACAAATATGGCGGCGAGCTGCTGCCGACCGTGATCTCACTGCGCGAGCTGATCCAGAGCTTCGACAAGAAATCCGGCGCCATGATCGCCGAGACCCGCAAGACGCTCAGCGACGTCAACCAGTCCGTCAACAAGTTCAACGAGAAATTTGTCGGGCCCGCCGGCAGGCGCTAGTCTGACTTTCCGACCAAGAACCAAGAACAACGGAAACGCTCAACGTGCACGACCGGACCGCAGCGCCCTCTCCGCCTCCCGTAACCGTCAACCGCGCAGCACCCGCCGTGCCGCGGCATCTGCGGCGCTATCTCACGCTCGACGATTTCGAACCGCAGGCGCGGCGGCTGCTGCCGAAATTCCTCTACGGCTACATTTCCGGCGGCGCCGAGACCGATATGGCCCGGTCAGACAATCGCCGGGCGTTCGAGGAATACGGCTTCGTGCCGCGGGTGCTGCAGGACGTCTCCGGCCGCGACCAGTCCACGACGCTGTTCGGCAAGAGCTACGCCTCGCCGTTCGGCATTCCGCCGATGGGCTCCTCTGCGCTGTGCGCCTATCGCGGCGATATCGTGCTGACGCGCGCCGCGGCCGCCGCCAACATCCCGATGATCCTCTCGGCCTCCTCGCTGATCACGCTGGAGGACGTTCGCGCCGCCAATCCTTCGGCCTGGTACCAGGCCTATCTCGCCGGCCTTCCCGAGCGGATCGAGCCGCTGGTCGATCGTGTCGCCGCCGCCGGCTACGACACCTTCGTCGTCACCGCCGACGTGCCGGTGCCGCCCAACCGCGAGAACAACATCCGCAACGGCTTTCAGGTGCCGCTTGAGATCACGCCGCGGGTGTTCTGGGACACCATCACCCATCCCGACTGGCTGCTGAACACCTGGGCGCGCACCGTGTTCAATCACGGCATGCCGCATTTCGAGAACATGGATGCCAAGCAGGGCCCGCCGGTGCTGTCCAAGAATTTGATGCGCAACATCGGCAGCCGCGACCAGCTGGCCTGGAAGCATGTCGAGCTGATCCGCAAGCGCTGGCGCGGCAAGCTCGTGGTGAAGGGACTGATCTCGCCGGAAGACGCCCGGATGGCGCGCGAGCATGGCTGCGACGGCGTCATGGTCTCCAACCATGGCGGCCGCCAGCTCGACTACACCGTCTCCGGCTTGCGCACGCTGCCGGAGATCGCGGCGCAAAAGGGCAACATGACCGTGATGGTCGATGGCGGCATCCGCCGCGGCACCGACGTGATCAAGGCGTTGGCGCTCGGTGCGGATTTCGTCTGGGTCGGGCGGCCGTTCCTCTATGCCGCCGTGGTCGCCGGCGAGGCCGGCGTGGCGCGCGCGATCTCGCTCCTGCATGCCGAGATCGACCGCGATCTCGCGCTGCTCGGCATCCGCAGCCTGAAGGAGATCACCCCGGACCTGGTGCGGAAGTTCTGAGACGATTGCATCCGCAACGGGACTACGTCCCCTCTCCCGCTTGCGGGCAGGGCAATCGCATATGGCCGTTTGAGGTAATCGGAGTTCCCACAAACTCGTCATGCCCGGGCTTGTCCCGGGCATCCACGTCTTCGTTTCCACGCGAAGAAAAGACGTGGATGGCCGGGACAAGCCCGGCCATGACGGCGCGGAAGAATCGGTTCATTCCATATGCGATAGCCCTGCCCGCAAGCGGGAGAGGTAAGAAACCATTACGCGTAGCGCGCCGCGCCCATGCACAGCGCGGTGATGGCGAGCAGCCCGGCGGCGATGCGCTGGGCAACCGCCAGGCGCGAGCGTGCGGCTGAGGTATCGTCCGCGCTGCTGCGCAGCTGCCGGACCGCGCCGCCGCCGACGATGATCTGCACGGCGATCGCGGCCAGTGCTGCGATCGCGCCACCGGCCAAAATCTGCTCCGACAGCCCGAACGAGCCTTCATGAACCAGGCGCCAGAGCGTGGCGCCGGTCACGATCGCGACCGTCGCGGCGCCGATTTGCGGAAACAACAACTTTTCGCCGCCGAGGCCGCCGGTGCGCGCCAGTGTGAAGCTCGAGCCGGCCCAAAACACCGATGACAGGACGTGAAGGGACAGCGCTATGATGAGGGCGGTCTGCATGTTGTCGCTCCAAACGGGCATTGGAAATTAGATATACATAATGTATAGTCAATTTGACGAAAGCAAGGCAAACCGATGCCGCCGCGCAGCTATGTGAGCCCGGCGCGCAGCGCCGCCGCCGCCGAGACCCGCGAGCGCGTGATCGAGGCTGCCTCGCGCACATTGCGCGAGGACAGCATCGCGCGCTTCTCGCTGGATACCGTGGCCAAGGCGGCCGGCGTGACCCGGCTGACCGTCTACAACCAGTTCGGCTCGCGGCGCGGGCTGCTCGAGGCCGTGTTCGACGAGATCGCGCGCCATGGCGGGCTGCATCAGCTCGCCGACGCCATGACGATGGCCGATCCGCGCGCCGCGCTCGACCGGATGGTCGAGATCTTCTGCGGATTCTGGAGCCGGGATTCCGCGGTCGGCCGGCTGCACGACGCGATGGCGACCGATCCCGAATTCGCCGAGGCCGTGCGCGAACGCAACGAGCGCCGCCGCCGCGGCGTCACCGCACTGGTCGACCGCATCGCGGGCAAGCATGCATCGCCGCAAGCCCGCAGCGACGCCGTCGACCTGATCTTCGCGCTGACGAGCTATCCGACCTACGCCTCGCTGAGCGCGGGGCGGTCGGGGGATGAGGTCTGCCGTGTCGTGCAGAGGGCCTGCCACGCGGCGCTTGCTGACTTATCAAACCCGTCATCCTGAGGAGCCGCGAAGCGGCGTCTCGAAGGATGAATCGGCCCCAGTCGGGCCGTCGCCCCTTCGAGACGGCCGCTGCGCGCCCTCCTCCAGCGACAACGGCAAAGCCGTTGCGCGGGGGTGACGGGATCGATTTACTCAGCTTGCTCAGTGTCATCACCCGCGCATGCGGGTGATCCAGTATTCCAGAGACGGTCGTGCTTGAGCCGATAGGCCGCAGCGTACTGGGTCGCCCGGTCGAGCCGGGCGACGACAACGGTGGATGAGGAGAAGGCTTCACATACTCTCAGGGTCACGGAGGTCGAGTTGACGGCGAGGCCTCAATCGGGAAGAGTTCGCGCCAAATCCCCTCACCCCACCTTGAACTTGCTGTAGGCCTCGCGCGTCGCGATGATGACGTGCTCCTCGCAGCCGTTGCGGCGGTGCGGGTCGCAGCGGTCTTCGTAGTCGGCCGAGGTCATCATGTCGATGAAGGCGGCGACGCTCGGGTAATAGACCAGCGCGAGGTAATCCCAGCGCTGGCCGGCCGGCTCGCCCAGCGCGACCGTCTCGGCACTGCCGGTCCACAGCAGCGTGCCGCCGCGCGCCTTGATCATCGGTACGGTGAGCGCGCTGTAGCGCAAATAGGCATCCCAGCCCGAGCCGTCGCCATCGAGCGACCGCGCGCGAAACCGCATCAGATTGACCATCACGACCGGCGCCTCGCGGTCCAGCTCGTTCAAGCCTTTGACGTTCAAGAGATCGACACCCATCACCCGCTCCCGCCCAAGGCACATCGGTCTGGCCGCAACGATTATGTCACATCGCGGGACTAGCCTGAAATACCGCCGGGCCGTAAGCTCAGGCCAGGTCTCGGAGGTCAAGGCCGTGATGACCCTTCCAGAACTAGCGGCCGACGCGCTCGGCAAATTCCTCGGCGAGTACATGCAGCGCCGGTTCGGCTCTTCGCAGACCCAGCTGGTCGAAATGGTGCCCTCGATCGCGCGGATCGCGCTCGAATGCATCGGCAACAGCGACGCGCTCTATCACAATGTCGAGCACACCATGCTGGTGACGCTGGCCGGCCACGACATCCTGCGCGGCCGCGCGCTGCACTCGCACATGAGCGCCGAAGATTATGCCCATGTCATCATCGCCTGCCTCACCCATGACATCGGCTATGTGCGCGGGCTGTTCGAGGCCGACGACCAGAGCGGCTATCTGGTCGGTGCCGATGGCCGCAAGATCATCCTGCCGCGCGGCTCGTCGGATGCCGCGCTGATGTCCTATCACGTCGACCGTTCCAAGATCTTCGTGATGGAGCGGCTCAAGGGCGTCACCCTGCTCGACAAGGAGCGGATCGCGCGCGCCATCGAGGGCACGCGCTTTCCGCTCAGCGCCCCAGACGACGATGAGGATTTCGGCGAGGAGGCCACCTTGCTGCGGGCCGCCGATTTGATCGGGCAGCTCGGCGATCCCCACTACATCCGCAAGGCCAACGCGCTCTACCTCGAATTCGAGGAGGCCGGACTGAACCGCCAGCTCGGCTACAATTCGCCGGCCGATCTCGTCGACCTCTATCCGCGGTTCTACTGGGACAGCGTCGCACCGCATGTGCAGAAGGCGATCCGCCACCTCAACATCACCTCGAGCGGACGGCAATGGATCGCCAATCTCTACAGCAACGTGTTTCGCGCCGAGCGCGACATCTCGCTGTCGGGGCCGCAGAAATAGGCGGGGATCCGAGACACGCGCAATACCTATCCCCGTCACCCTGAGGAGGCCGCACCGCGGCCGTCTCGAAGGGTCGACGGCCACCAGCCGGGCCGTCGACCCTTCGAGACGCGCTTCGCGCTCCTCAGGGTGACGGGGATAGTTCTGCATTCGACGTCGTGTTCTGCGGTGATGGCACGGTGCGCATGGCTCCAATCCGCTCTTTCGTCTTGTCGCGGCGGCGGATTCGGGCACAACATCCGCCCAATAATGACCGCTTTGCCCGCACCTGCCACAACGCCACGCCGCTCGCCGCTCAGCTGGCTCAATAATCAGCCCTATCTGCTGCTCAGCCTGACGTCGCTGTTCTGGGCCGCCAACATCGTGCTGGCCCGGCATGTCGGCAGCCATGTGCCGCCGGTCACGCTGACCACGATCCGCTGGTTCGGCGTCTTCCTGATCCTGCTGCCGTTCGCCTGGCCGCACCTGAAACAGGACTGGCCGAAGCTGCGCAGCGCCCTGCCGCTGATGCTGCTGTTGTCCGCGGTCGGCTTCGCCTTCAACAACGCGATCTCGTACTGGGCGATGCAGTACACCGAGGCGTTGAATGCGCTGTTGATCCAGTCGGCGGGGCCGCTGTTCGTGGCGCTGTGGTCGCTGATCCTGTTCGGCGTGCGGCTGACGCCGGCGCAGCTGGCCGGCATCGCGATCTCGCTGGCCGGTGTGCTGACCATCATCCTGCGCGGCGACTTCTCCGCGCTCGCCAGCATCAGCTTCAACCGGGGCGACATCATGTTCGGCGCCTCGCTGGTGTCGTTCGGGCTCTATTCGGCGCTGATCCCGCGGCGGCCGAAAATCCATCAGCTCTCGCTGATCTCGTTCACCACCTGCTGTGGCGCGCTGATGCTGCTGCCGGTGGCGGCCTGGGAATTCTTAAGCGGCGTGACGCTGAAGCTCGACGTCCTGACCTTTGCGACGCTGGGCTACACGCTGATCTTCCCGTCCACGCTCGCCTATCTGTTCTTCAACCGCGGCGTCGCGCTGATCGGCCCGAACCGCGCCGCGCCGTTCTTCCATCTGGTGCCGGTGTTCGGCTCGGCGATGGCGATCCTGCTGCTCGGCGAGACGCTCGCGCCGTTCCATTTGATCGGCTACGCGCTGGTGCTCGCCGGCGTCATCATCGCCTCGCGGCAAGGATCCGCCAAAGGCTCCGCGAAGCCTGGCTGACGCCGAGAGATCGCTAGCCTACCTTGCGCAAGCCGGCGGATTTGCGTGGCGAATGCGACTTTGCCGCCAGCGTTTCCGTGATGAAGTCGATAAACCGCCTCACCTTGGCCGGCACGTGGTTACGCGAGGCGTAATAGACGTAGAGCGGAAAACGCTCGTCGGGCCAGTCCGGAAACAGCTCGATCAACGCGCCGCTCCTCAGGTGATCGTCGAGGCCGAGATCGATCACCTGCGCGATGCCGAAGCCGGCCAGGCAGGCGCCGAGCTTGGTTCCCGAATCGGTCACGGTCAGCCGCCCGTTGACTGCGACCGGCACGACCTCGCCGCCACGCCGAAACTCCCAATCGAAGGGACGCCCGGTCGCCGCGTCGATGGCCTGGATGCACTGATGGTCGCGGCTTGCCAGCTCCCGCGGATCAAGCGGCCGGCCGTGTCGTTCGAGATAGATCGGCGAGGCCACGGTGAGCACGCGCGTATCGAGGACGCGGCGCGCAATCAGCGCCGACGGTGCCGGCTCGCCGAAACGCACCGCCAGATCAAAACCGTCGCTGACCAGATCCGCGATCCGGTCGCGGGTCTCGATACGCAGCTCCATGCCCGGATTCTGCAGCAGGAACTCGCTCAGCTTCGGCGACAGCACCATGCGGGAGAATAGCGGGTCGACATTGACCCGCAGCCTGCCGCGAACCGCATCGCGCGATTTCGAGGTCTCCGCCGCCGCCTCGCCGATCCCGGCCAGATGCGCGGCAACCCGCTCGACCAGCGCGCGTCCTTCCTCGGTGAGATCGACGGCGCGGCTCGTGCGGTGAACCAGCCTGGCATCGAGGCGCGCCTCGAGCTTCGCGATCGCCTTGCTGACCCCGGACTGCGTCATGCCGAGCCGTTCGGCGGCGCGGCCAAAACTGCGCGCATCCGCCAGCGCCGCGAGGACCACCAGGCCGCCAACCAGCCGACCGTCAACTTCGTCCATGCCGATGCCTTTCAGTCATCCAAGAGATGACCGCCACGTCGTAGCACTCCGCCACCATATCGGCCACTGTCGGAGCAGGTCACCGGTTCGATCCGGTGAGGTCACCGCCACATCATCCGCCAAGGAGATTTTGCAATGAGCGACATCCAGGCCATCGCGTCCGCGATCGATGGATATTTCAACCTGATGTACGACGTCGACGATAGCCGGTTCCGCGACGTCTTCTCCGATACCTGCATCGTGCACGGCATCCGGGACGGCAAGCACACGGTGCGGTCTGCCGCGGAATTCCGCGACTTCATCCGCGGCCGTCCCTCGCCGGCGTCGATGAAATCGCCGCGCGAGGAGGCCATCATCAGCATCGACCAGACCGCGTCCGATCTGGCCATCGCCAAGGTGCGCGTCAGGGCCGGCCAAACCGGCTTCATCGACCATCTGGTGTTTCATCGGATCGACGGCCGGTGGCTCATCACCACCAAGGCGTTTCACGTCGCGCAGGTCTTCCCGGCGGGATCGTAACACTGCACGGTCAATTTTCGGAATATTAGAAATGTGACACTGATTTGCCCGACGTGTCAAGTTGGCTGGTCGAGTGCGGCCGTCACCGGCTCCTTTGCATGGGGTTGTTTTCGATATTTTTGGCAGCGCGCCCCTGCGACGGCCCGGGAGTGACCATGCGGCGAAAGGCTGCTCCCGGCACGGCTTCCGCAGCCATGGCGGCCGGGCTAGCTTCGGCCGCAATCGGCCGGTTCAGGGCCCGCGCGGGGGGACGACGACATGATCATGGGACTGAGACGATATTGCTGCCTGGCGGCTGCGGCCGCCGCCGCGTTCGCGGCGATATCCGGGGCGGCACTTGCCCAGACCTATCCCACCCGCAACATCACGCTGGTGCTGCCGTTTGCCGCCGGCAGCGGCACCGACACCACGACGCGGCTGATCTCCAAGGAGCTCGGGGTTGCGCTCGGCGTCGGCATGGTGATCGACAACCGGGCCGGCGCCAACGGGTCGATCGCGGCGAACTATGTCGCCCGCTCCGCCCCCGACGGCTACACGCTGTTCGTCACCACCAACACGACGCACTCGGCCAATCCGTATCTGCTCAAGACCATGAACTACGATCCGATCAAGGATTTCACGCCGATCGCGCGCACCGGCGATCTGCCCTTCATGCTGGTGATCCATCCGGACATCCCGGCGAACTCGGTCGCCGAGCTGATCGCGCTCGCCAGGAAGGAGCCGGGCAAGTACAGCTACGCGAGCGGCTCGTCGTCGGCGAGCGTCTCCGGCGCGACCTTCGCGCGCCTCGCCGGCATCGACCTTCTGCATGTGCCCTACAAGAGCTCACCGCCGGCACTGACCGACGTCATCGCCGGCCGCATCTCGATGATGTTCATCGACGTGCCGACCGGGCTGCCGCACGTCAACGCCAAGGTGCTGAAGCCGCTCGCCGTCACCACCAAGCGGAAGTCGGCGCTGCTGCCGGACCTGCCCACGATGGACGACACCGTGAAGGGCTTCGATATCACCTCATGGCAGGGCTATCTCGGTCCAGCCAACATGCCGAAGGACGTCGTGGTCAGGCTGAATGCGGAGATCCGCAAGATCGTCGAGCGGCCGGATATCAAGAGCCAGCTCGCCGAGCGCGGCATGGAGGCATTCTCCGGCACGCCCGAGGAGTTCGAGGCATTCCTCAAGGAGCAGCTCGTGCTGTGGGAGAAGCTGATCGCCGACGCCGGGATCGAGAAGCAATAGGCGAATGTGAACGACGCCGGCTGGATATCCTCATGTTCGTGCGGCGGAGTCTGCCAAGTCCGTCATCCTGAGGAGGCCGCAACGCGGCCGTCTCGAAGGATCGACGGCCCCACTGGTGGCCGTGCATCCTTCGAGACGCGCGCAAGAGCGCGCTCCTCAGGATGACGGGGATGCGGAATCGTTGGGTGGCGTAGCGTCGCTAACCCACCCTACGCGGCTCGCTTACGCCGCGCGCACCTTCTGCAGGAACTCGTCGACCGCGTTGCGCAGCATGCCGGACTGGGTGTCGAGCTCGCGGGCATTCGACAGCACGTCGCCGGCCGCGGTGCCGGTGGCGGCGGCCGCTGACGTGACGCCGCCGATATGGGCGGAGATCTCGCTCGAGCCGGCCGCGACCTGCTGGATATTGCGCGCGATCTCGCGCGTCGCATCGCCCTGCTGGTCGATCGCGGTCGAGATCGAGGCGGTGATCTCGCTCATCTGCGCGATGGTCGCGGTGATGCCGCCGATCGAGGTCACGGCCTCGCCGGTGGACGCCTGCATCGCCGCAACCTGCGCCGAGATCTCCTCGGTCGCCTTCGCGGTCTGGTTGGCCAGCGCCTTCACTTCGGAGGCGACCACCGCGAAACCGCGGCCGGATTCGCCGGCGCGCGCCGCCTCGATGGTGGCGTTGAGCGCGAGCAGGTTGGTCTGGGCTGCGATCGAGTGGATCAGCTTGACCACCTCGCCGATCTTCTCGGCGCCGGTGGAGAGCGCCTGCACGGTCGCGTTGGTGCGCTCGGCATCGGCCACTGCCTGGCTTGCGACCTCGCTGGAGCGCGCCACCTGGCGGGAGATCTCGGCAACAGAGCTGGAGAGCTCCTCGGCCGCCGCGGCGACGGTGCCGACATTGTTGGAGGCGCTGTCGGACGCCGCGCCGACGGTCGCGGCACGCGCGCTGGCATCGCTGGCGGTTGCGGTCATCGACTGCGCCGTGGTCTGCATGCCGGCGGCGGCGGAGGCCACCGTGCGGACGATGCCGTTCACGCTGCGCTCGAAATCGTTGGCGATATTCTCCATCGCACCACGACGCTCGGCCTCCGCGCGTGCCTTGGTCTCGGCCTCGGCCTGTTCCAGGCCGCGGATGCGAACCGCGTTGTCCTTGAAGACCTGAACCGTGGCCGCCATTCCGCCGACCTCGTCACCGCGGCCGACGCCGGGGATGTCACCGTCGAGCTTGCCGTCAGCGATGTCGCGCATGCGGGCGCCAAGCAGGTTGAGCGGACGGGAGATGCTGCGGCCGATCAGCCAGGCGACCGAGCCGGAAACGATGCCGATGCCGAGGATCGCGAGGCCGAGCAGCCAGGCAATCGGCCGCATCTTGGCATCGATATCGTCGAGATAGGCGCCGGTGCCGAGATACATGTCGAAGCCGGGGACCGCGACGGCGTAGCCGAGCTTGCGGATCGGCGTCTCCTGGCCGGGCTTCACATAATCATAGAACAGCAGGATCTCGCCCTTGGCCTTCACGCCGTCCATCAGTTCCTGCGAGAGCTTGCGACCATTGGTCACGACGTCCATGCGATTGGTTCCGACCTGCTTCGGATCGGGCGCCAGCACCGTGATGCCGCTGTAGTCGGTGCCGAACAGATAGCCGGCGCCATTGTCGTAGGTCAGGGTGTTGGCGCGCTTGCCGAACTCGGCCAGTGCCGCTTCCCTGGTCAGCTTGCCGGCATCGACATCCTTCTTCAGGCCCGCCGCCATGTTCTTCGCCATCTCGACGATGGCCTTGGCCTGGTCGATGCGCGCATTCAGCATCTCCCGCTGCATCAAGTGACCGGCGAGGATGCCGGCCGTGCACAGGCCAAGGAGGGTCACCCCCACCAGAATGCCGAGCTTGGGGGTGATCTTCAAATTTGACAGCTTCACGGGGGTCTCCAGAAACGGCGGGGAACGCGACGCGATTGGCGGATTGATTCCGCGCACCGTAATGTGAGACCCTTTACCTGATGGTTACGGAGGTTCCCCGTAGAAGCCCGGAGAATCAGGCTGCGGACCAACCGGCAATTGTGGAGAGAACAGCGCGGCTCGCGTACAAGCATGGGAAGGCGGCGGACCCCAGCCACGCCCCAAGAAGCAAGAAGCAAGAAGACCAAGAAGCAAGATCCAGCAGCAAACCAGCAAGAAGCAAGAACAGCAGACTCACATCGGGAGCAGACAATGTCGAAATTCAGGGTGGTCACGCCGAAGGGCGCGAGCTTCACGGTCGCCGGCGGCGGCTACGATTATGAGCGCGAGGCGCTCGATCCGATCGGCGCCGAGATCGTCGAGGCGCCGGCCAATGAGGCCGAATTCATCGCCGCGGCACGCACCGCGGACGCGATCTACGCCAAGGGCATGCCAATCACCAAGGCGGTGATCGACGCGCTCGAGAACTGCAAGGTGATCACGCTCGGCAGCGTCGGCGTCGACTCGGTCGACGTCAAGGCCGCGACCGCCCGCGGCATCCCCGTCACCAACATCCCCGACACCTTCATCGAGGAGGTCGCCGACCACGCCATGATGCTGCTGCTCGCAGGCTTCCGCCGCCTGATCGAGCAGGACAAGATGGTGCGCACCGGCCGCTGGGCCGAGGGCCGCCCGGCGCTCTTGAAGATTCCGCGGCTGATGGGCCAGACGCTCGGCTTCATCTCATTCGGCCGGGTCGCCCGTGCGGTGGCCAAGCGCGCCGCGCCATTCGGCCTCAGGATGGTGGCCTACGATCCCTTCATCCAGGAAACCCTGATGTACGACCACGGCGTGATCCCCTCGACGCTATCGGAGGTGCTGTCGCAATCGGATTTCGTCTCGATGCACGCGCCGGCGCGACCCGAAGTGCACCACATGCTGACCGAGAAGCATTTTCGTCAGATGAAAAAGTCGGCGATCTTCATCAACACCGGCCGCGGCGCCACGGTCGACGAGGAATCGCTGATCAAGGCGCTGCAGGAGGGCTGGATCGCCCACGCCGCGCTCGACGTGCTGGAAAAGGAGCCCCCGTCGCACAACAATCCGATGCTCGGGATGGACAATGTTACCTTGACCGCCCATGTCGCCTCGGCGTCGGCACGTTTTGACGAGGCGCGCAAGCGCCGGGTGGGCTACGAATTGTCACTAGTGCTGCAAGGCATGTGGCCGGTAAGCTGCGTCAACCCGTCGGTGCTGCAAAACACCGCGTTGCGCCGCTGGCAGCCCGTCAGCATGGATCGCGGTCCCAACAGCTAGGGCGGGAATGCGCTTTTCGTGCGGGGCCCGCCTCTTGCGGGCCCTTTGCGCGGCGGGCGGGCCGAGACCACAAGACCCTTCACCGGCGGCCAAACGCCGGGAAGGAAATACAACAACGAAACAATAAGAACGGGAGTGCGAACGACATGAAGTACGAGATCACGCGTCGCGATGCGCTGGTGCTGGGGGCTTCCGCGGCGGCGCTGGCGGTCACCGGCGCCTCGGCGCAGGAGGCGTCGAAGGTGAAGGCGGCCGACGTGGCGGCGCCGTCGCTGCCGATTGAAAAGGACGCCACCTTGCGCATGCTGCGGCCGGTGCGCTTCGTCCAGGCCGACGAGGACGTGTTCCGCGCCAATGCCAAGAAATTCACCGACAAGACCGGTGTCGACATCAAGGTCGACTTCGTCGGCTGGGAGGACATCAACCAGCAGACCGCCGTGACCTCGAACTCCGGCGCCGGCCCCGACATCATCATCGGCTTCGGCGACGCGCCGCATATCTATATCGACAAGCTGATCGAGCTGACCGATGTCGCCGACTATCTCGACAAGCGCTATGGCGGATGGCTCACGCTGGCGCGCCGATACGGTATGCGCTCGAAGTCGAAGAGCTGGGTCGGCCTGCCGTTCGGCGCCTCGGGCGGCCCGCTGGTCTACCGCAAGTCGCTGGTCAACGCCGCCGGCTTCGACAAGGTGCCGGAGGACCACGCCGGCTTCCTCGAACTCTGCAAGAAGCTGAAGGCGGCCGGCAAGCCCGCGGGCTTTGCACTCGGCAACGCGGTCGGCGACGGCAACGGCTTCGCCAACTGGCTGTTGTGGTCGCACAACGCCGCGCTGCTCGATGAGGAAGGCAACATCATCATCAACAGCAAGGAGACGATCGCGGCGCTGAAATATCTGAAGGAGCTCTATCCGACCTTCATCGCCGGCACCCCGTCCTGGAACGACGTTTCCAACAACCGCGCCTACTCGTCGCAGGAGATCGGCCTGACCGCAAACGGCGTCTCGCTGTATTTCTCGCTGAAGAACGACCCCGCGACCAAGGCGATCGCCGACGACACCGCGCATCAGTTCCTGATCAAGGGGCTGGCTCCCACCTCTCCGATGTCCGGCCTGACCTTGAACGCAATGGTGTTCAAGCACAGCAAGTATCCCAACGCGGCGAAGGCGTTCCTGCAGTTCATGCTCGAGCACGAACAGTACGAGCCGTGGCTCAACGCCAACTCGGGCTACTGGTCGCAGCCGCTGGCGGCCTATGCCGACGCCGCGGTGTGGTCGAGCGACCCCAAGGTCGCGATCTTCAAGGACACGATGCGGAGCCCGTACTACAACGGCTACAAGGGGCCGATCTCGACCGCGACCGGCGCCGTCAACGCCGACTATGTGCTGGTGCAGATGTGCGCCTCGGTCGCGACCGACGCCGCAACGCCCGAAGCCGCAGCCGCCGAAGCCGAACAGCGCGCCAAGCGGTACTTCCGGCGGCAAGGCCGGTAACGCCGAACAGAGCTGCCGTCATTGCGAGGATGCCCGTGACAAAATTGCAAGGCAATTTTGCACTGTAGCGACGAAGCAATCCGTTCTTTCCTTCCATGGAAGCCTGGATTGCTTCGCGTCGTTCGCAATGACGGTCTCATGCAGCCCGCACCGGGATCATATTGATGTCCGTAACGACACTACCTTCACGGGGACACGCGCTGCACCAGCCGGGCTGGCTCGCGCGCCTGTTCGACTACAAGCCGTTCCTGATCGTGATGTGCCTTGCGCCCGCGATCGGCCTGCTGCTGGTGTTCCTCACCTATCCGCTGGGCCTCGGCATCTGGCTCGCTTTCACCGACACCACGATCGGCCAGCGCGGCATCTACATCGGACTTGAGAACTTCCAGTACCTGCTCAAGGATCCCTTGTGGTGGAACGCGGTGTTCTATTCGATCTTCTACACCGCGATCGCAACCTTCGGAAAGTTCGCGCTCGGCTTCTGGCTGGCGCTGCTGCTCAACAACCATTTCCCGCTCAAGAGCCTGATCCGCGCCATCGTGCTATTGCCATGGATCGTGCCGACGGTGCTCTCCGCACTGGCGTTCTGGTGGATCTACGATCCGCAGTTCTCGATCATCTCCTATCTCCTGGTCGACGTGCTGCACTGGCGCGACAGCAATGTCGACTTCCTCGGCTCGCCCTGGCCGGCGCGGTTCTCGCTGATCGCCGCCAATATCTGGCGCGGCATCCCGTTCGTCGCGATCTCGCTGCTGGCGGGGCTGCAGACCATCTCGCCCTCGCTCTATGAGGCCGCGATGCTCGACGGCGCCACCTCCTGGCAGCGCTTCCGCTACATCACCTTCCCGATGATGATGCCGATCCTGGCGATCGTGATGACGTTCTCGATCATCTTCACCTTCACCGACTTCCAGCTGGTCTACGCCATAACCCGCGGCGGCCCGGTCAACTCGACCCATCTGCTCGCGACACTGGCGTTCCAGCGCGGCATCGCCGGCGGCGAACTCGGCGAGGGTGCCGCGATCGCCGTCTCGATGATCCCGTTCCTGGTGTTCGCAACATTGTTCAGCTACTTCGGCCTCGCGCGCCGCAAATGGCAGCAGGGAGAAGCCAATGACTGACGTTGCAGCCCAATCCTCCAACGTCTCCAGCGCCACGCCCGATACGATGGCGTGGGACTCCCGCGCCCGGCGCGTGGTGATGATCTATCTGCCGCTCGCCTGCTTCATCCTGATCCTGCTGTTTCCGTTCTACTGGATGGCGGTGACCTCGTTCAAACCGAACGCCGAGCTGCTGAACTACAAGGAGCACAATCCGTTCTGGATCACCTCGCCGACGCTCGCGCATATCAAGCATTTGTTGTTCGACACGGCCTATCCGCGCTGGCTGAAGACCACCATGCTGGTGGCGATCGGCTCGACCTTCCTGTCGCTGTTCGCCTCGACGCTCGCCGCCTACGCGATCGAGCGGCTGCGCTTCCGCGGCAGCCCCTATGTCGGCCTCGGCATCTATCTCGCCTATCTGGTGCCGCCGTCGATCCTGTTCATTCCACTCGCCACCGTGATCGTGCAGTTCGGCCTGTTCGACTCGCCGCTGGCGCTGATCCTGGTCTATCCGACCTTCCTGGTGCCGTTCTGCACCTGGCTGTTGATCGGCTATTTCAAGTCGATTCCCTACGAGCTCGAGGAATGCGCGCTGGTCGACGGCGCGACGCGGTTGCAGATCCTGTGGCGGATCACGCTGCCGCTCGCGGTGCCCGGCCTGATCTCGGCCGGCATCTTCTCCTTCACGCTGTCCTGGAACGAGTTCATCTACGCGCTCGCCTTCATCCAGAGCGGCGCCAACAAGACGGTGCCGGTCGCGATCCTGACCGAGCTCGTCACCGGCGACGTCTACCAGTGGGGCGCGCTGATGGCAGGTTCGCTGCTCGGCTCGCTGCCGGTCGCGCTGTTCTACTCGCTGTTCGTCGACTATTACGTGTCGTCACTGACCGGGGCGGTGAAGGAGTAGCTGGGCTTCCGACGTATTGAAGCAAACTCGATCTATCCCCGTCATCCTGAGGAGCGCGAAGCGCGTCTCGAAGGATCGACGGCCACCAGCCGGGCCGTGCATCCTTCGAGGCTCGCCCAGCGGCGCGGGTGCGCCGCAAGGCTCGCACCTCAGGATGACGGGAATAGATGTGCGGCCTCCATCTATGAGGTCGCGCACTACCGCGGCACGAACGCGACCGGCACGGAGAAACCCATCGAGCCCTGCGTGATCTCGGACGGAAACGCCGGAAACGGCTGGGCCTGGCGCACCATCGCCAGCGCCCGCGCGTTGAAGGTCGGATTGCCGGACGAGCCGCCGAGATGGCTCGACAGCACCTGCCCGCCGCGGCCGAGCGTGAACACCAGGCGGACCACGCCGCGCTGGCCGTTGCCGCCGGTCGGATAGGAGTGGAAGCGCAACAGATGCGCGCGGACGCGGGCGTTGTAGGCCGCGATCGCTGACGCGGCGGCGCCGGCGCTGATCGCGGACGCAGCCGGCGCCTGCCGTTCGGCACGGCTCGGCGCGCTGGTGCGCGGTGCCGGCGTTGCCTCGGAGGGCCTCTTGGCTTCCCGACGAACCACCTTCGGCTTGACCGGTTCGAGCTTCCTCTCCGGAACGGCTTTCGCTGGCTCGGGTGTCGGCGGCGTGATCTGCTGCTTCTGTTCCGGCGGCGCGACGACGTCGGGCTTCTCCTGCATCGGCGTTGGCGCGACCTCCTGCTTCACGGGCTGCGCGGCGGCAAGCTCTGGCGGCGACGCGTCGGCCTCCTGCATCGGCGGCCCCGGCGGCAGCTCGGTCTCCGAAATCTCCGGCGCCGAGGTGATCGGCGTCAGGTCGACCAGCACCGCCGGCACCGCGACGCCCCGCGGCGGCGGCGAGACCCATGTCATCCCGAGCGCGAGCAGCGCCGCGTGCGCCGCCAGCATCGCAACCGCCGACAGGCCCCAGCGCCTCAGCCGGATCTCGCCGCCCGCATCATGAAGCGCGTACGCGTTCATGGATCAGCTACGCCCGTCGAGGCCGACCAGCGCGATCTTGAGATAGCCGGCGTTGCGCAGCAGGTTCATCACCTCCATCAGATCGCCATAGCTGACCGCCTTGTCGGCGCGCAGGAAGATGCGCTCGTCCTTCCTGCCTTGCGTGGCGCCATCGAGCGTCGACGTCAGCGTCTCGCGCGCGATCACGTCCTCGCCGACCGCGACGGACAGATCGGGCTTCACGGTGACGAACACCGGCTTGTCCGGCCGCGGCTGCGGCTCGGCGGTCGAGGCCGGCAGATCGACGCCGAGATCGACGGTCGCGAGCGGCGCCGCCACCATGAAAATGATGAGCAGCACCAGCATCACGTCGATGAACGGCGTGACGTTGATCTCGTGCGCCTCGACCAGATCGTCATCGCCGCGACGCCTGAACGCGCCGCCGGAGCCGAGCTTGACGCCCATCTGCTACTCCGCAGCGCGTGCCAGCCGGAACAGGCTGCGATCGCCCTCGCGGCTGACCAGCAGCAGCACCATGACGGAGGCGTCGCCGAGCAATGCGCGGTAGGACGCGATCGAACGGGTCAGGTGATTGTAGATCACGACCGCCGGAATCGCAGCGACCAGGCCGAGCGCGGTCGCAAGCAGCGCCTCGGCGATGCCGGGTGCGACCACCGCGAGATTGGTGGTGTGAGCCTCGGAGATGCCGATGAAGGCATTCATGATGCCCCACACCGTGCCGAACAGGCCGACGAACGGCGCGGTGGCGCCGATCGTCGCCAGCACACCGGTGCCGCGCGCGATCTGCCGCGACATCGCCGCTTCGACCCGCTCCAGCCGCAGCGCGATGCGCTCCTTGAAGCCGTCGTCGAACATCCCGCCGGACAGCGCAGCCTCGCGCGAGGCCGATTGCACGATCTGCGCCACCGCATCGTTGCCGTCGCGGCTCGCTTGCTCGACCTCGGCGAGCTGGGTGTCGCGCTCGAGCAGACCGATCCGCTGCCGGGCGAGCGCGGTCTTGCGGCGGATCTCGACGGTCTTGGCGAGCCAGACCGTCCAGGTGACGAGCGAGGCGAAGGCGAGACCGACCATCACCGCCTTCACGACGATGTCGGCGCTTTCGAACATGCCCCAGGGCGAGAGGTTGCGCGGCAGCAGTGCGGCGTCGGCTGCGGCAAGGCTCGCGCCCGGCAGCATGCCGAGCCCGGCCGACGCCGCCATCCAGATGCTTCGCCCAAGCCAACGCTGCGACATGATCGCCTCCCGTCCTTCGTTGGTGTCAACCCGCCTTCGGCGCGAGGCGGTCCGCCAGCGCATGAAAGCGCACCAGCTGATCGCCGCGCAGCGCGCGCGTCTCGTCGCGGCCGACGAACACCTTGAACATGATGCCGCCGTCGCGATTGATGAAGGCGATGAACGCCGACACCTTGCCCATGAAAGGCCGCTCGACGAAGGCGATCGCCGCGCAGCGCTCATGCCTGAGGTGGCCGTGCAGGCCCTTCGGCTGCATCAGGTTGAAATAGCCGCGACCGACCTCGCCGTTCGGAATGGCGCCGGTGAACTCGACGATCGCGTCATCGGTATGCACGATCAGCGTCACCTCGCCCCACTCCGCGATGTCCTGCATCGCGGCGGCAAATTCGCCGGGGCCGATCCGCACCATGGCCTCGGGCAGCGCCTCGAGCACCGCGCGCGGCGTCACCTTGCGCTCGCGCGCGACATCTTCGATCACAGCGCCGGGATTGTCGGCCATATAGGCCTTCAATCCCGCAAGCTCCGCGTTCTGCACGGCCGCCTGCGTCACGCCGGGCTCTTCGCGCGCTCGGTGATCAGCACCTCAAAGCCCTCGAATTTGGGATGGCCGAGATAGAGGCTGCCGCCGGTCTCGTTGCCGGCGCGCGAATGGGCGCGGCGGAACGCATCGGATTTCGTCCAGTCCTCGAACGCCGCCTTGCTGGCCCACACGGTGTGGGTCGCATAGAGCGTGTGGTCCTCGGCCTCGGGGCCCTTCACCAGATGAAACTCGATGAAGCCCGGCAGATCGCCGAGATAGGATTCGCGCGTCTTCCAGACCGTCTCGAACGCCTGCTCCTTGCCCTTGATCACCTGGAACCGGTTCATTGCGATGAACATGAAAACTCACTCCTGTTTGACGGCGGATGCCAGGATCCTGCCGGTTGATCTCGTTAATAACATGAACGCGCCAAAGCCGCGCTGGGGGCACCAGCGCGGCCGGAGCAACCTGGATGGAATGATCGGCGTCTCGCGTTACGCTCCACCTAGGTGAATCCTGAGCCCGGCCTTGTAGACGGTGCCCGGACCGGGGCTCGAGAACAACACGTCGTTCTGCGTCGTGCCGTCGGTCGAAGAGCCCGGGATCGCATAAGGCCGGTAGTACTGGTTCAAGAGGTTGTCGACCGACGCCGTGAAGGTGATGTCCTTGGTGGCGTTCCAGGTCAGATAGAGGTTGACGAGCTCGTAGCCGGTCGAGGGCAGATAGCCCGCCGGCAGGTCGTTGTTGGCGCCGAACGAGGACCATTGCGCGGCAATGATCAGCGAGCGGTCGAGCAGGCGGACGCCGCCCGTGGTCGTCACCTTGCGCGGCGTGATGGTGGCGAGCCCGACATTGGTCTGGGTGTTCCGGCCGCGCATCAGATGGCCAGCGACGCCGACGAACCAGTCGCCCGCGTCATACATCGTTTCGAGCTCGAAGCCCTCGATGCGGGCGTGGGCGATGTTCTGGTACTGGTAGAATTGGCTGAAGCGTCCGAACGGCGTCAGGGTCGGCGTCGACGCGACGAGATCGATATAGCCGTCGACGTCGTTGCGGAACACGTTGACCTTGCCGCGGAACGAGTCGCTCGCCGTGAAGATGCCGTCATATTTCAGGTTGATGCCGGCTTCCTTGTTCTTGCCGACCTCCGGCCGCAGCGCCGCATTGGGCTGGAAGCAGAACAGGCCGCTGGTGCCGTCGGGGCAGTTGAACAGCGCCGGCCCGCCGCCGGTGGCGTGGCCGCCCGCGATCAGGGTCTCGGTGATCGACGGCGCGCGATAGCCTTCGGCATAGCTGACATAGGGCGTGAAGCCGGCAACCGGCGTGACGCCGAGCGTGATCTTCGGCGACAGCCGGTCGCCGCTGGTCGTGGTGTTGATCGAATTGAGCTCGTAATGGTCGTAGCGGACAGCGCTGATCAGCTCGAGCCAGGTCGAATAGTTCTGCTTCAGCTGCACGAAGCCGCCGGACACCGTGCGCTGGCCGCCCGGCGTCGTGATGTTGGAATTGCCGCGCGAGTCGAAGGTCTCGACATCGTCGCGGAAGGCGTCGAAACCGTAGGTCACGGCGTTGCGCCAGTCGCCGAAATTGAAGCGCGAGGTGTTGTTGACGTCGATACCTACGGTGTCCAGCAAATAACCACGCTTGTCGCCGACGCAGCCGGAGATGTTGTTGCCGGGATTGGCGAGCGTGCAGACCCCGCCGCCGGTGGTGATGCGGTTGTTGTAGGTCTTGACCTGGTCGTTGTCGGTGCGGTTGCCGTAGACCGAGATATTCCAGTCGAACAGCATGTCATCGGGCTTGGAATATCGCCAGCTCAAGGTGCCCGTGTAGTTCTTGGCGTCGGAGGCATAGACCGAAGAGCCGGCGATGGCGGCGAGCGGCGCCGCCGTCGTGGTCGGGCCGCGGTTCGGTTGACCGATATTGTACTGATAGTCCTGGAAGATGCCGCCGATCTTGAACTCGTGGCCTTCTGCGGGGCGGAACGTCACCTTCATCAAGCCGGCCGCGATATCGTTGCCGGTGTTGCCGATCTCGGTGCCCGCGCCGTCCTTGTAATTGCCCTGGGTGCGATAGACCGCGCCGCCGAACACATCGACATTCGGATCGACGCGCACGCCGCCGAACACCGAGCCCATGCCGCGGTCCGTGTTGGTGCCGTAGGAGCCCGACATGTCGACACCCCAACGCTCGCCGGGACGCACCACGTCGTCGATATCCTTGGTGCGGAACGAAACCACACCGCCGATCGCGCCGGAGCCGTAGATGTTCGCGGTCGGGCCGCGCACCACGTCGACGCCGCCGATCAATTCGGGATCGAGGAAGAACGAGCCGTTGGCGTTGTGGCCGGTGCGCTGATAGTTCTGCCGCGCGACGTCGACGACAACAGCGACACGGCCGAAATCCTGCAAGCCGCGGATGTTGATGACGGTCGCCGGATCGTCGCCGCGCTCCTGGACCGAGACGCCGGGCACGTTGTAGAAAATATCGGAGAGCCGGTTCGGCTGCAGGCCCTGGATCTTCTCCAGCGTGACGGAGCTGACCGGCGCCAGCGCATCGATCGCGCGCTCCTCGGTCTTGGACGCCACGGCCGTGATGGTGTCGAGCGACTGCACCGGCACCGCGCCGATCTGCGCGCGCGCATTCATCGCCGCCGGCGCCGCCTGAGCTTCGGCCGCCGGCTTCGGCTTCCGCTTGGCCTGCTTCGGCCGTTCGGTCGAAGGACGCGCAGCCGACGGATCGGCGGTCTGCGCGAAACCGCGTTCCGGCAGTGCTGCCGCAAATGAAAACACCGACGCGCCCAAAATCAGGGCGCGCGAAACCCTAGCCCCGTCAGCCATTCTAGCCCCAGCCTGATCATCGCTTTTCTGGTTTGGCTGGCGTGCGCTCCCTGACGAGCGGCTTGCTGGCTACATCGTGATGCAAGCCACCCGCCTGCATCGCGTGATGATTGGTTACGAGCCGGCAACAAAACGGTCAAGAATGCGGCGGCGCTGTTTATATCGATTGTAAAGTGCCGCCGTTGGAATGCGCTCTCGCCCGCTTATACAAGCAAACACCATTTGAAAATTTTCGCAGGCGCAGCACCATCACATGTCCGCAGCTTCCGGAGACAATATCGGCGCAGCCGGAAAGCAGACCGAGCCTGCATCCGGTGCGACCAAAACGCTGATCATGCGCGGAAATCGTCTCGACAGTCGCGACCTGTTCGCGGCGGAGCGCGAGATCATCATCATGCACGGCGAAGAACATTACCGGTTGCGGCTGACCTCGCAGAACAAGCTGATCCTGACCAAGTGACGGCCCCGATGACAATTTGTCGCACGCTCGCTTTGCTCGCCTTCTCCTGTTTGCTGCCGATCGAAGCAGCGACGGCCGAGGGCATCACCGTGCATGACGCACGCGACCGCGACGTCGTGATCGACAATCCGTCGCGGATCGTCTCTATCGGCGGCGCGATCACCGAGATCCTCTATGCCCTCGGCTTCGAGGACCGCATCGCCGGCGTCGATGCGACCAGCCTCTACCCGCCGGCTGCGCTGCGCGAGAAGCCCGACGTCGGCTACATGCGCCAGCTGTCGCCGGAGGGCGTGCTCGGCCTGCACCCGTCGCTGGTGCTCGCAGTACAGGGCTCCGGGCCGAAGGAGACCATGGACGTGCTCGAGGCGGCCAAGGTGCCGCTGGTGCTGGTGCCGGAGACATTCTCGGAGGCCGGGCTCGTCGAGAAGATCAGGTTGGTGGGCCACGCCATGGGCGCCGATCCGCGCGCTGCCTGCCTGGCCACGGCGGTGGAGAGCGATCTCGCGCAACTGCGCGCGCTGCGCGCCAGGGTGACGAAGCCGGTGCGCGTGATGTTCGTGATGTCGCTGTTGAATGGCCGGGCGATGGCGGCGGGCCACAAGACCGCCGCGGACGAGATCATCCGGCTTGCCGGCGGCCTCAACGCCATCGACGGTTACGACGGCTACAAGCCGGTCAATGACGAGGCCATCGTGGCGGCGAAACCGGATGTCGTGCTGTCGATCGATCGCGGCAAGGACTCGCTGACCGCTGATGCCGTGTTCGCGCATCCCGCCTTCGCGCTGACGCCGGTCGCGGCCAACAAGGCCTTCATCTCGATGGAAGGGCTATATCTGCTCGGCTTCGGACCGCGCACCGCGGCCGCGGCACGCGACCTCTCGGTCAAGCTCTATCCGGCGCTGGCGCCGGAGGCCGACAGCTTCAGGCCGGCAGCGCTGACCACGAATTGTCGGCAATGAGCGTGCTGGCCGAACGCCGCGGACGTGCGAAACAACGGCGCGCCGGCGTGTCGCTGCGGCCGGCCGCGACACTCACCCTGCTCTGCCTGCTTGCGGTGCTCGCAGCTACTGCGCTGGTCGCCCTGACGGTCGGGGCCGCCGGCATTCCAATGGCGCGGCTTCCGGCAGCGCTTGGGCTTTGGGTTGATCGTGTCGCCAACCCGCTGCTCGCACGCGACCAGCTCGTGGTGTGGTCGATCCGCATCCCGCGGATCGCAGCGGCGGCGATGGTCGGCGGACTGCTTGCCGTCTCCGGCGCCATCATGCAGGGCCTATTCCGCAATCCCCTCGCCGACCCCGCGCTGGTCGGCGTCTCCTCCGGCGGCGCGTTTGCCGCGGCGGCCGCGATCGTGTTCACCGACAGCCATCTCGGCGAAAGCCTGCGCTTCCTGCAACACCAGTTGCTGCCGATCGCGGCCTTTGCCGGCTCGCTGATCACGACCATCGTGCTTTACGGCATCGCCAGCCGCGGCGGCCGGACATCGATTGCGATCTTCCTGCTGGCCGGGCTTGCGATCGCCGCGATCGCCAATGCCGGCATCGGCCTTCTGGTGTTCGTCGCCGACGACCGCCAGCTGCGCGACATCACCTTCTGGCTGCTCGGCTCGCTCAGCGGCGCGACCTGGAGCAAGCTCACAGCGCTGGGGCCGGTGCTGGCGGTCGCGCTGGTCGCCTGCCTCTCGATCGCGCGCGGGCTCGACGTGCTGGTGCTCGGCGAGGCCGAGGCGTTCCACAGCGGCGTCGACGTCGAACGGCTGAAGCGTATCTCGATCGTGCTGGTTTCGGCGATGACCGGGGTCGCGGTCTCGGTCTGCGGCGTGGTCGGTTTCGTCGGCATCGTGGTGCCGCATCTGTTGCGGCTGGTGATCGGACCCGCGCATCGGCTGCTGCTGCCGGCGTCCGCACTGCTCGGTGCCATCCTCCTGGTCGGCGCCGACACGGTGGCGCGCACCATCGTGGCGCCCGCGGAAATGCCGATCGGCATCCTGACGGCGGCGATCGGCGCGCCGTTCTTCCTCGCCATGCTGCTGCGGCAGCGCGGACTGGTGTCGCTGTGACGGCCCTGCTCGAAGCGCAGTCGGTAACCATGGCGGTCGGCGGCACGACGCTGGTCGATGCGGTGTCGCTGCAGATCGATGCCGGCGAGATGGTCGCGATCGTCGGTCCCAACGGCGCCGGCAAATCGACCCTGCTGCGGATGCTGTCGGGCGACCTGCGTCCGTCGCGCGGGGCGATCAGGCTGAGGCAGCGCGACCTGCAAACTTACGGACCACGCGCGCTGGCGCAGCACCGCGCGATGCTGTCGCAGCACGTTAACGTCACTTTCCCGTTCACCGTCGAGGAAATCGTCAGCATGGGCGCCGGCGAAAGCCCGCGTGCCGTGGCGCGGGCGCTGGTCGAGGCGGCACTCGACGAGGTCGGGCTCGCGCGTTTCCGTTTCAGGCAATTGCCGACGCTATCGGGCGGCGAGCAGCAGCGGGCGCATTTCGCCCGCGTGCTGGTGCAGCTCGCCTGCGGCGAAGCGCTGCACGGACCCGGACTGTTGCTGCTGGACGAGCCGACCTCGAGCCTCGATTTGCGGCACCAGATCGACCTGGTCGAAACGGCGCGGCGGCGCGCCGCGCGCGGCACCGCCGTGATCGCGATCCTGCACGACCTCAACCTCGCGATGCGGTTCGCCGACCGCATCCTGCTGCTGCACCGCGGCCGGCTTGCCGTCGACGGCGACCGCACGGCGGCGATGAAGGCCGAGACGCTGCGCGAGATCTTCGAGATCGACGCCGCGATCGCCTACACCGGAGACGGCGTTCCGTTCCTGCTGCCGCAAACCATGCGGCCCGTTTAGACCCTCATGGTGAGGAGCGCGGTACGCGCGTCTCGAACCACGAGGCCCGGCTGTCGCTTGCAGCCATCCTTCGAGACGGCCGCTGCGCGGCCTCCTCAGGATGAGGATTGCGAGTGAGAGGCGACGTAACGCCGCAAGCCTTATCCCGCCGCAACATCCGCGATTCACAAAACTGTCAGCCGGCTGTAACAGGCGGCTCGGAGAACACCGCATCGTTTATCCTTTGGGAGATCAACCATGCGCCTGTCCCTGCTCTGCTCCGTCGCCTCCATCCTGCTCGCCACATCGGCGTTCGCGCAGAGTGAAGGCGAATTCCCGGCGACGCTGGCAGGACATGCCGTGATGCCGGCGGAGAGCTTCATCGACGCCCCCGCCGACGCCCCTGATGATCTGAAGACCTCGGGCAAATACACCACCGGCAGGCGCGTCGACGCCATCGGCACCGTGATGGGCAAGTCCTATGAGCGGCCGACCGGCGTGTCGCTGCCGTTCAAGGGCCAGCCGCTGCAAGGCCATTCCGGCATCAAGGTGATGCCCGATGGCTCGTTCTGGGTGATCACCGACAACGGCATGGGCTCGCGCTACAACTCGGCGGACTCGATGCTGTACCTGAACCGGCACAAGATCGACTGGGCGAGCGGCAAGATCGAGCGTCAGGAGACCGTGTTCCTGCACGATCCCGACAGGAAGGTGCCGTTCCGCATCGTGCATGAGGACACCGCCAAGCGCTATTTGACCGGTGCCGACTTCGACACCGAGGGCTTCCAGATCATCAACGACATTTTCTGGATCGGCGACGAGTTCGGACCGTACGTCCTCAAGGCCGACAAGACCGGCAAGATCCTCGCCGTGTTCGAGACCGTCGCCGACGGCAAGCCGGTGCGTTCGCCGGATCACTGGGCGGTGCAGTCACCCGGCGCGCCCGGCGCCTCCTACACCAACGTCAACCTGCGCCGCTCCAAGGGCTATGAAGGCTTTGCTTCCTCCAAGGACGGCAAATTCCTCTACGGCCTGCTCGAGGGCCCGCTGTGGGATGCCGACAAGAAGGATTGGGAGAAGGTCGACGGCAAGGAAGCTTCGCGCATCCTGGAATTCGACGTCGCGGCGGAGAAGTTCACCGGACGCTACTGGCAGTATGTGTTCGAGCAGAACGGCAATGCGGTCGGCGACTTCAACATGATCGATCCGGCCCAGGGCCTCGTCATTGAGCGCGACAATGGCGAAGGCACCGCCGACAAGGCCTGCCCGCAAGGCCAGCGCGGCGAGACCTGTTTCCCTGATCTCGCCAAGTTCAAGCGCGTCTACAAGATCGAGCTGTCCGATGCCAATGTCGGCAAGCCGGTGCGCAAGATCGCCTATATCGACCTGATGAAGATCCGCGATCCCAACAAGAAGGCGCGCAAGCCGCTCAACGACGGCGTCTACACCTTCCCGTTCTTCACCATCGAGAATGTCGACCGGGTCGACGAGACCCACATCATCGTCGGCAACGACAACAATCTGCCGTTCTCCTCGAGCCGCGACCCGAACAAGGCCGATGACGACGAGTTCGTGCTGCTCGAGGTCGGCGACTTCCTGAAGGCGAAGTGAGGGGCTGCTCTCGCCACCCACAACAATGTTGTCGCCCGGCTCGACCGGGTGACCCAGTATTCGAGAGACGTCCGAGCTCAACGGACAAGCCGCGGCGTACCGGATGCCCCGCTCGAGGCGGGGCACGACAGCGAATATGCGATAGTGTGATGCTCATCCCAGCACGACGGCCATTCCGTCATCCCCGCGCAAAGGCTTCGCCTTTGTCGCTGGAGGTGCGAGCCTTGCGGCGCAATTGCGCCGCTGGGCGAGCCTCGAAGGATGTACGGCCCCCGCATCGGCCGCGCGGAGACAGCCGGGCCGCCGCCCTTCGAGACGGCCGCTTTGCGGCCTTCTCAGGGTGCCGGTGATACAGCTCAGCGCGGCTTACGTGATCCTCACTCCTTCTTCGTCCGGTAATCCCCGAACGTCGTGTCGCGCTGGTCGAGCTGGGCCTTCACGCTGCCGCCGTCGCGGCGGAAGCCCGCCATGTAGGCCTTGCTGGCCTCGGTCGTGAAGGCCAGCGCCTGGATCTCGGTGCCGGCGCGCATCGCGGCGCGGGCACCCATGATTTCCATCGCGCGGTGGACGCTACGCTTGTTGAGCTGTTGCAGCTCGATCGGCACCTTGGCCGCGCGCTCGGCGAAATCCAGTGTCTTCGCCTCCAGTTCGGCGAGCGGAAACGACCGGGTCGCATAGCCCCATTCGGCGGCCTCGCGGCCGGACATCGCGTCGCCCGTCAGCATCAATTCCATGGCGCGGCGCATGCCGACCAGCCACGGGTGATACTGCATGTCGGGCGGGCTCATCAGCCGCACCGGCGGATAGCCGATCTGGGCGTCGTCGGCGACGTAAACCACGTCGCAGGCGGTCGCGAGCTCAGTGCCGCCGGCGAGGCAGTAGCCGTGCACCTGCGCGATCACAGGCTTTGCGAGGTCCCAGATCGAGAACCAGCCCTCGACGACATGGCGCGACCACTGGCCGGGGCCGGATGCCGAATGATAGGGCTGGTCGACGCGGTTGTCGGCGGAGAGATCGTAGCCCGCCGAGAAACAGGGTCCCGCGCCGCGCAGAATCGAGATCGAAACCCCGGGATCGCGGTCGCCCTGCTCCAGCACCTCGAAGATCTCGCCGCGCAAGCGATTGTTCAGCGCGTTGCGCTTCTCGGGGCGGTTCAGCGTGATGCGGCGGACGCGCGGACGCGGATCATCGACGACGATGTGCTGGTAACTCATGGATCCTCCCGATCTCAGGCTTTGTTGCCTTTGGCAAAGTGATGCCCGAGATCGGGAGGGTTGTCATCGGCAGATGACGCAGGTCCTCATAGCGTTTTCAAGCGAAGTGGGTTCCGGTTCGCGTGAAGAAAACGCGTCAAGCAACAACGCTAGAGCCCGGCACAGGCTCTAGCCCGCCGGCACCATCACGACGCCCTTGTCCTTGGGCCAGCGCATGCGCCAAGCGAAATTGACGTCACGGACTTCGCCGGCCTTGGCCTCGAACGCCCATTCCAGCACGCCGCGTTTGTCGCGCAGATTGGTCGTCGTCGCAGGCGTCGACGACGGCAGCATTTCGACCACGATGTCGTCGTTCTCGCTGACCGGGAGCTGATCCTGGATCGCGACCTTGATCGGGAAGTCGTGGCCGTTGCGCACCGTGGTCTTGAAGGCGCGCTCGTCGGTCTTCGACGTGGTCACGATCAGACCGGCGGAGCCTTCATTGCGCTTCACCACCGTGCGTTCGATCTTGACCTTGTCGTCGGCGCCGAAACCGAGCCGCACGGTCTCGTCCTTGGCGGCGGTGGCCATCCGGCTGCGGCCGACAAAGATGCCGTCGCGATAGATCGAGATTTGCCCCGGCAGCAGCGGCGCGTCGTCGGCCTGCACGAAGCTCGCTTCCAGGAACGCGGTCGGATCGATCACCGGAACGGCGCGAACTACGAGATCGGGCGTGATCGTCGCCGTCGAGATGCGCAGGCTCTTTGCGCCCTCATTGGCGGCAACGCTGACACGGCCGGGAATCTTGAACGTGGCCTGGAAGGCGCCGACCTCGGCGGTGGCTTCCAGTTCGTCCATGCGTCCCCCACCAAAGCGGAATTGCTGAACCGCGTCGGCGGCCGGCGCGGGTGCCAGCGCCTCGCGCGACCGCATGCTGGCCTCTCCCGAGAGCTTCGCCAGCGGCCGCGGCGGCTGCGGATATTGCACGATCAGCGAGCGGAGGTCGGGCGCATTGCCGCCGCGCGCGACCCGCACGGTGGAGACGACAAGCGCCACGTTCGACCAGTCCTCGCCGGTCGACTGGGTGATCTCGGCGCGGCGAACCAGTTCGATCGCGGGCTTGCGGTCCCTGGCGCCGGTGTCGAGCCGGGCGTCATAGAGCGGCGTCCAGCGCGCGTTGGGAACCGCATAGGTGATCCGCAAGGTCGCCTTGGTCACCGCCTGCGAGGCGACGTCGATCCGCACCTCGACCTTGCTCGGCGGCTTGCTGGTGCGATCGGCTGCAAGCTGCGCAAGATCGCGGTCGATCACGCGGATCTTGCGCTCGGCGTCCCGGATCGCGCTGTCGGCGGTTGCGACCTCGTCGGCCACCGCCGAGAACGCCGCGCGCCACTCGCTGAGCGGACGCGCCTCACCCTTCTCGCCGAGGCCCGCGGGCGACGCTTCGGCAAAGCGCTCGGCGAATTTGCGCCGCGCCTCGGCCGCGCTGATCAGTCCCTGCAAATCGGCGCGCTGATCGTTCAGCGCCTCGATGCGCTTGTCGATCTCGGAAAGATTTGGCGGCAGCAAGGGCTGCGGCAGCTTTGTATCGATCGCCCCGATCGTGAGCTTCGCTCCGCCCTCGCCCTCGACCCGCAGCGAGGACGGGTCGAGCCCCATTGGAAAATCCCTGGCGATGAGCGTGTTGTCGCCGGCAGGCAGATCCAGCGTGATGACGCGGGTGACGCTCGCGCCATCGGGATAGACGGTCACAGCGTCGATCTGCGAAGCTGCATCGAGATTGGCCGCATGCAGCGGCCCGGCAACCAGCGCACCCGCCAGCACCAGGCTGGTGGTCACAAGATAATTCGCAATTCTACACATCACATCCCTCCGGAAAAACCGCCGCATTGCGCGCGAGACGAACGGCGCGCCGGGCTCGACTGCGCGCCGTTTCTCGTGGTGAGACGCAGCGAGGAAGGGACTGGTTCGATTGAGGTTTCCCTGCGGCGCGACGATGGCGCCGCCGCGGCTGCCGCATGGCGCGGCGATGTCTTTCGGGCGTTAGCGATCCGCCTTGCGCCGGATGAACAGATAATTCGGCACGAAGCCGGCCAGGGTGATCGCGATCATGATCCACCAGCCGCGCTGGAACGCCGCGATCCGCTCGGTCATCGAGGCCGGCGTTGCAAGGATCGCGACAAAGATCGCGACGCCGATCGCCAGCGCCGCCTGCCGGATCATGTTGATGACGCCGGAGCCGGTGGCAAACGACGATGGCGGCAGCGCGCCGGCGCCGACGCCCATCAGGGTCGGAAAGGTCAGCCCGACGCCGATACCGATCAGCATCACGCCCACGACGATGGCAGGCGCATTGGGTTCGGCCCCGAGCAGCGTCGCCCAGATCGCGAGGCCGGCCGCGAACAGCACGATACCGGCGGAGACGACGGCTGCGGCGCCAAACCGCGCAATCAGCCGGCCGGCAAACAACAGCGAGGTGATCGGCACCATCAGCGGACCGGGGGCGATCGCAAGGCCGGTCTTCAACGCCGACCAGCCCCATACCGTCTGCTCCCACAAGGCGCAGGACAGCAGCATCGCGCCGAAGGCCGCCGAGTAAGGCGCCATCACCAGCGAGGCGCCGGTGAACGGCCTGACCGCGAACAGCGCGGGATCGACGAAGGGATTCCTCGATCTGAGGCAATGCCACGCGAAGGCGGCGAGCGAGGCGATCGCGACGGCAAAGCCGAACGCGACGCCGCGCGAACTCCATCCCCAATCGTTCGCCTTCACGATCGCAAATGTCAGCGCACCGATACCGGAGGTCACCAGCAGCGCCGCCCATGAACTCGGACGCGGCACGTCGTGACCGGGCACTTCGGGCAATTTCAGCCAGCCGACGACCAGTGCGACGACGCCGATCGGGACATTGACGATGAAGATCCAGCGCCAGTCGAAGGTGACCAGCACGCCTCCCGCGAGCGGGCCCAGTGCGGCGGCAAGGCCGCCGATCGCCGTCCAGGTGCGTACCGCCCCGGCGCGCTGCTCGGGCGGAAATGATGCCAGCAGCAGGCCGATCGAGGTCGGCGTCATCAATGCCGCTCCGGCCGCCTGCGCCACGCGGGAGACGACCAGGAACTCGACACTGGACGAAAGAGCACATGCTGCCGACGCGGCCGTGAACAGCGCGACGCCGAGCAGGAAGCTGAGATTGCGGCTGTGGCGTTCGGCGAGCCGGCCGAAGAACACCAGCAACGCCGCGTAGGCAATGGCGTAGGCATTGAGGATCCAGGACAGATCTTCAAGCGAGGCGCCGCGAAATTCCTGCGCGATGTTCGGCAGCCCGACATTGACGATGAACAAATCGAGATTGGCGAGGCAAATTCCGACCGACACGATCGCAAGCACCTGGCGCGGAGTTGCGGTGACGACGCCGGACCGCGGCCGCGCCTCAGGTTCGACGACCAGATCGATGGTCTCCGCCTCTACCTCCGACATCACACCCTCCCAAATACGTGCATATGCATCTATTGCCATTAGGTGCATATGCATGTATCTGTCAAGTCCATTGGAGGCAGCGATGGCGAAAACGGAACCCAGCCGGTGTAATCTCACGGCGTTGCGCAAGGCGACGCGGCGGGTGTCGCAGCTCTACGATCAGGTCCTTGCGACGTCAGGCATGCGCGGCACGCAACGGGCGATTCTGGTCTATGTCAGGCGGTCGGGCGCGCCGACGATGGGCGAGCTTGCCGCAGCCCTGGTGCTCGACCGCACCGCGCTCAACCACAACCTCAAGCCGCTCGAGCGCGACGGTCTGTTGACTATCACCGTCGACAAGAACGACCGGCGCAGCCGGCTGGTGCGGCTCACCAAGCGCGGCGAAGCCAGGCTTGAGGAGTCGCAGGCCGCATGGCTCAAGGCGCAGGAGCGTTTCGAGACCGCCTTTGGCGCAAGGCAGGCAGCCGATCTCAGGCAGACGCTCGAACTGATTGCCTCGCTCGAGTTTGACGAGCGCGCGCTCGGCTCATCGTCGAGTTAGCCGGCTACAAAAGAAAAGCGGCCCGGCGTTGCCGCCAGGCCGCTCGTTCGCACCCGATCAGTGTCGATCGCGCTTAGCTGTAGATCTCGAACAGGCCGGCGCCGCCCTGACCACCGCCGATGCACATGGTCACGACGCCCCACTTGGCCTTGCGGCGACGGCCTTCCTGCAGCAGGTGGCCGGTAAGCCGGGCGCCGGTCATGCCGAACGGATGACCGATCGCGATCGATCCGCCATTGACGTTGTACTTCTCGGGATCGATACCGAGCTGGTCGCGCGAATAGAGGCACTGGCTGGCGAACGCCTCGTTGAGCTCCCAGAGATCGATGTCGTCGATCTTCAGGCCATGGCGCTTCAAGAGCTTCGGCACGGCAAAGACCGGACCGATCCCCATCTCGTCGGGCTCGCAACCCGCCGAGGCCCAGGCCACGAAGCGGCCCATCGGGTTGAGCCCACGCTTCTCGGCGTCTTTGGCTTCCATCAGCACCACCGCGGCGGCGCCGTCGGAGAGCTGGCTGGCATTGCCGGCGGTGACGAACTTGCCCGGACCCTTGACCGGCTCGAGCTTGGCAAGACCTTCCAGCGTGGTCTCGGGGCGGTTGCACTCGTCGCGATCGACCACGTAGTCGACGATCGACTCGGCCTTGGTCGCCTTGTCGACCACCTTCATCTTGGTCTTCATCGGGACGATTTCGTCCTTGAACTTGTTGGCCTGCTGCGCGGCCGCCATGCGGCGCTGCGACTCCAGCGAATACTCGTCCTGATATTCGCGGCTGAGCTTGTAGCGCTCGGCGACGATGTCGGCGGTATCGATCATCGCCATGAAGATGTCGGGCGCGGTCTTGAGCAGATCCGGATCGATCGATTCCTTCGGCGAGCCGCCGCCGGGAATCGAGATGCTCTCGACGCCGCCGGCCACGATGCAGTCCGAGCCGTCGGAGCGGATCGAGTTGGCGGCCATCGCGATGGTCTGCAGGCCCGAGGAGCAGAAGCGGTTCACGGACACACCGGCGGTCGACTTCGGCAGGCCGGCGAGCAGCGCCGCCTGACGGCCGATGTTCGGCGCGCCATGCGCGCAATTGCCGAGATAGCAATCCTCGACATATTCCTTGTCGACGCCGGCGCGGTCGACCGCGTGCTTGATGGCGTGCCCGGCCAGCGACATCGGCGGGGTGATGTTGAATCCGCCACGGCCGGACTTCGCCAGGCCGGTGCGCGCGTAGGAAACGATTACGGCTTCACGCATTGTTTTCTCCCTCTGAGATGACGGTCATTGTGGCGCGTCGTGGCCCGTTCGTACACATTTTTCGGCGGGCGCAACAGCAATACCGGACGTCCCGGAACGACAAACGCCGCCTCCGCGACCGGAGACGGCGTCATGTTCCGCAGATCGGAATATGGACTGCTTGAGCGGTATCTTCCCTCCGTCATGCCCGGGTGCTCCGGGCGATGACGCGGACCGCTCAAACAGCGTTTGAAATGCCAGCGCCTTTAAAACGTCAGCGGCTCAGAACGTCAGTGCCTTGGCCTGCTTCACCTGCGGCAGCGTCTGTACCTTGGCGAGCAGCTCCGCCGGCACCGCGCCGTCGACCTCGACCAGCGCAATGGCGTCGCCGCCCTGCTTGACGCGGCCGAGATGGAAGGTCGCGATATTGATTTTCGCGTCACCCAAGAGGCTCGCGAACGCGCCGATGAAGCCCGGCTTGTCCTCGTTGGTCACGTAGATCATCGACTTGCCGAACTCGGCGTCGACCCGGATGCCCTTGATGTCGACGAGGCGCGGCTTGCCGTCGGCGTAGACGGTGCCGGACACCGAACGCTCCTGGCGTTCGGTGGTGACGGTGACCGTGATCAGGCTTTCATAGTCGCTCTGCGCGGCGCGGACGACCTCGTCCACCACCATGCCGCGCTCCTTGGCGACGACCGGCGCCGAGACCACGTTGACCTCGCCCAGCATGGGCCGCAGCAGGCCCGACAGCACCGCCGAGGTGATCGCCTTGATCTTCATCTCGGCGACGTGGCCCTCATAGGTGATCTCAGTCTTGAGGATGCCGCTCTCGGTGAGCTGGCCGGCGAACGAGCCGAGTTTTTCGGCAAGCTCGATGAACGGCTTCAGCTTCGGCGCCTCTTCCGCGGTGATCGAGGGGAAGTTGACCGCGTTGGAAATCGCGCCCGACAACAGATAGTCCGACATCTGCTCGGCGACCTGCAGCGCGACGTTTTCCTGCGCTTCGGTGGTGGAGGCGCCGAGATGCGGGGTGCAGATCACGTTGGGATGGCCGAACAGCACGTTCGAGGTCGCCGGCTCCTCGACGAACACGTCGAAGGCGGCGCCCGCGACCTGCTTGGAGTTCAGGGCGTCGACCAGCGCCTGCTCGTCGACCAGGCCGCCGCGGGCGCAGTTGATGATGCGCACGCCCTTCTTCATCTTGGCGATCGCGGCCGCATCGATCACGTTGCGGGTCTTCTCGGTCAGCGGCGTATGCAGCGTGATGAAGTCGGCGCGCTTCAAGAGATCGTCGAGCTCGACCTTCTCGACGCCGATGTCCTTGGCGCGCTCCGGCGACAGGAACGGATCGAACGCGATCACCTTCATGCGCAGGCCGAGCGCGCGATCGGCGACGATCGTGCCGATATTGCCGCAGCCGATTACGCCGAGGGTCTTGGCGGTGATCTCGACGCCCATGAAGCGGTTCTTCTCCCACTTGCCGGCCTGGGTCGAGGCGTCGGCCTGCGGGATCTCGCGCGCCAGCGCCAGCATCAGGGTGATGGCATGCTCGGCGGTCGTGATCGAATTGCCGAACGGCGTATTCATCACGATGATGCCCTTGGCGGTCGCGGCCGGAATCTCGACATTGTCGACGCCGATGCCGGCACGGCCGATCACCTTCAGCCTCGTCGCCTTCTCGATGAGCTTGGCGGTCGCCTTGGTGGCCGATCGGATCGCGAGGCCGTCGTAATTGCCGATGATCTCGGCGAGCTTTTCCTTGTCCTTGCCGAGGTTGGGCTGGAAGTCGACTTCGACGCCGCGATCCTTGAAAATCTGTACGGCGGCGGGAGACAGCGCGTCGGAAATCAGAACTTTGGGTTTTGTCATCTCGATTGTTCCTTTGCCCTGCGGCGGGCGGGTCTCCTGGACCGATGTGGTGAAGTCTCTGATCACTTCTCCCTCTCCCCGCTCTTGCGGGGGGAGGGTTGGGGCTGTCTCTTATACCCATCT